>JBNLFC010000065.1:0-11789 GCA_050305335.1 Leptospirales bacterium | reverse complement strand
ATTGCAGATTTACCACCGAGGCCAGGCATTTCATTGTAGCGAACGTCAAGCCACATCGTGTCATGCAAGATTGGAGGAAAAATCTCTGCGGTTGCAGCGAGATCTTTTATCTGATGCTCTTTTCAAACTTGTGAAAGATCTGGATCGTTCATTGCCTATTCCTTTTTAGTTCTTATTCTGCTTTTTTTCTGCAATGGTTTATGTCGCATTAGCGGAATTCTGGCCCGTGAAGAAACGGGCTGATTGGTAGAAAGGGTTCCTCCATCCATGTGCTTAGACTCAATTTTCCGATTGTCAGGAGAAGCCCTCTTTCTGACCCTGTTCGCACTTGACGGTAGTATCAATGAATCAACTTCTTCTCGTGGACGACAATGATAAATACGCCAGTATCCTGGGTGAGTATTTTAAAAAATTTAATTTTTCCATCGACCGGGTCTATTCCGCAAATGAAGGGATAGAGAGATTACAAAAGGTCGGAATAAGCTACTACTCCATGGTGGTTACAGACATAACCATGGAGGGTCAACTGGCAGGTTTACGTTTGATCTCCTATCTTCATAAAGCAGCTTATAAGGGTATGATGATGGTAGCTTCTACAGGGTTTGATGTTTTCCCGGGAATGCAGATTTCTCAGCTCTATTTTGGAGCCAAAGGGGTAAGCTATCTGATCCCCAAAAAATCTGTTTTACGCAAAGATTTTTTGTTTTACCCGGCTCGCCTTTTTTCTCGCCCTGAAAAGAGTTTCCAGATGGCATAGATATTCGCTCACCAACTGGATGGTTTAGAAAGGTTGGTAAGCTGAACGATTGCAAGATGGAGAATGTATGAAGATCATTGGCACAGAAGGAATGTCCGATGAACGACTCAATTATGAGCTTCAACGGGGCGGGAAGTTTGTGATCTATCAGTATTGCATCTCTATAGTCGTAATGACGTTCAAGCGAGGGTCGGACATCTATTTCATCCCCTCCAGTGAGAGTGCAGTAAGAAAAGGGTTGATGTACTCCGCTATTTCTATCGTTTTCGGGTGGTGGGGATTTCCGTGGGGACCTATCTATACAATCGGCGCTCTTTTTTCCAATTTTTCTGGCGGTAAAGACGTTACTGCTGATCTGATAAAATCATTGCAAAATCTCCAGCAAAGATCTGCGTCTACTTCCGGTGAATCCACTACTCCACATTGATAGAGAGTGCACTCTGGCCCTGGCCTTACAGATCCCGGGAAGCTCGATTTTGCCTTTGTCCTGCTGCCGCTGAAAACTCATCGGGATGGCCCAGACAGTCTTTTATAGGATAGCAGATTTCGTGGGAGACATTGGGCCTGCCGTTGACCCGTCTGTCGGAAAACATGGCAATTCGGCCATCGGGAAGCGCCATGCAATATCGGTTTTCTTTACGATTCTGGTAATAAAGAGTTCCGTATAACTCCGGGCTGATCCCATCCTGAAACCAGACATGAAAAGTCATTCCGTAGTGATGTTCCAGCTCTTTCATAGAGTGAAAACGGGCAACATGGCTCTGCTTGAGTCCACTGACATGGTTGCAGCCTTCCGGTATTCTTGAGAAAAAATGAACGGCTCCCGCTTCTTTCTTTGCAGGAAAAAGAAGGCAGGAGGAGAGAGAAATCCATATGAGAGTAATTCGTTTCACTTTCCTCAATATGGCTCTTTTGTCGTGCCGGGCAATCTTTTTTTCATCGACACTCCCGGAGGGCGAAAATTCCTATGATTCCCAATAACCGGGAAGATGAAATGCTATCCAGATTTGCCGTGCAAAATCGAAGCGATCATGAGCGCTACTTTGATGAAGAGCCGGACCCGTATCGCACCAGTTTTCAGAGGGACCGGGATCGACTGATCCATTCTAAGGCATTTCGGCGTCTCGGGTATAAGACACAGGTCTTTGTAAACTCGGAGGGCGACAACTATCGGACAAGACTCACTCACAGTCTGGAAGTCGCCCAGATTGCCAGAGGTGTTTCAGCGGCTCTGGGACTCAACAGAGACTACGCAGAATCCATTGGGCTTGCTCATGATCTGGGCCACACCCCGTTCGGTCATGCCGGGGAGGGAGAGCTTCACACTCTTATGGAAAACCATGGTGGCTTTGAGCACAACTGCCAGAGTCTACGGATTGTAACACTCCTTGAGTCACGATATACGAATTTTAATGGTTTGAATCTTACCAGGCTTATGCTGCGCGGCATGATGAAACATGGATGTGCGGGGCGCTGTGCACTGGAGCATTTGAAAGATCTATGCGAAGACCCTTTCGCTAAATTCTGGCCACTTGAGGCAGCCATAGTAGATGCCAGTGATCAAATTGCTTATCTCCACCATGACCTGGAAGACGGATTGGACTCCGGGTACCTTACTTTCGATGAACTGTTTGAGCTTAATGTCTGGAGTGATGCTTATGCCAGAGCGGAGCAAGGAGAGCGGGAAAAATTCACCTCTTTGCGCCCCCCTCACCGGCTACGTTTCCTATTGCGACATATGATTAATGACAGCGTGCGCAATTTGATTGAGACAACATCATCTTCCTTTGATGCGCTGGGTCTCAATATAGAGGATCCAGCCTTTCCGTCGCAGGGAGAGAGGGATTATCCTGTTCGCTTCTCCTCGGAAACGAAAGAAAAGCTCATTTCGTTGCGTTCGTTTCTGTTCCAGAGACTCTATCGTCATCCTGCTGTTATGAAAATGTCCCGGAGGGGGGAACGTATTATTGCCAGGCTTTTTGCTGAGTATATTCGAAGTCCTGAGATACTGCCTGCCCATGTTCAAAACAGAATTGGTGATTACGGGTTACATAGAGTTGTAGCCGATTATATTTCCGGTATGACCGATCGGTTTGCCTGGAAGGAATACAGCTATCTCGCCGGGGACACGGAACTGCTCTGATGGTTGCCCACTCTTTTGCGTATCTTACCTTTCTTTTTATATAATGTTCTCTGGCCGCGCTTCAGAAAAACAGTCAAAGAATTTGAGAATTCAGACGATGGGAATCATAGGCCCTGTTTCTTCTAAAAAAACCGGGTGAATTAGCGGTGTATCGAAAGACTCTTTGCGGTATATCAGCGGAAATCTTTTTATATTTGGCAGGACCTTACTATGCATGGAAGCACAATCGCCAGAGAAGTGGTAGAGGATATCATTCACAAAGAGGTCATTCGGGCTGGGATCAGGGAGGTCTTTCGTGCTCTCGTAGATGGACGTATTGTGGACGAGTGGGGAGGTGGGCCTGCCCGTATTCAACCCAGGCCCGGTGGACGCTATTCCCTGTGGGATGGGGAGATGAGCGGAGTTGTGCGGGAGGTAGAAACTCCTTTTCGTCTCGTCTATACCCTCCGGGAGAGTTCCTGGGAGGACAACTGTCTCGATTCCCTGGTTACCTGGACGTTACGCGAAGTGGCAAGAGGAACGGAGATCACCCTCCGGCACACAGGGCTACCCTCCCGCAAGATTCGAGACATTCATTTTGAAGGTTGGGGAGACTACTTTCTTGGCCCCATTAAGGCTTATCTGGAGCGAATGCAGCGCTGAATGATTGACACCTCCACCCCCTCCCAACGTGCTGTTCTTCCATGGCAAAAAAGATAGCAGTACTGGCCGGTGACGGAATCGGCCCCGAGGTAATGAAAGCAGCCCTGGAGGTGCTCCAGAAGGCTCTGGGAAAGCGTTCATCTGATTTTGTTTTCAATGAAGCTCCTGTGGGGGGGGCCGCAATAGATGTGGCGGGTCATCCTCTCCCTCCTGAAACGCTAAAGCTCTGTGAAGAGAGTGACTCAATTCTATTTGGTTCCGTAGGCGGTCCACAGTGGGAGCATCTGCCTCCCGAACGCCAGCCAGAACGGGGAGCGCTCCTTCCCCTGCGCAAACACTTTTCCCTTTTTGCCAATCTACGGCCTGTGATTCTCTACCCTGAACTTGCCGCATCTTCTCCCCTCAGGGCTGATCTGGTAGCCGAAGGCATTGATATTCTGATTATAAGGGAATTGACTGGCGACGTATATTTCGGTCAGCCAAAAGGCAGAGAAGGCTCGGGTCCCGATGAAAAGGCCTTCGATACCATGCTTTACCATCGTTATGAAGTGGAACGAATAGCCCGTGTTGCTTTTGAAGCAGCATCTCGCAGGAAGGGGTTGGTTACCTCGATTGATAAGGCTAATGTACTCACCAGCATGGTTTTATGGCGCGAAGTTGTGGAAGCTTTTGAAAAGGAATTTAACAAAGGCAAATCCGATCCAGTTCGCCTGGAGAGCATGTATGTGGATAACGCCGCTATGCAGTTGATCCAGCGTCCTACAAGATTCGACGTTCTGCTCTGTGGCAATATGTTCGGGGACATTTTAAGCGATGAAGGCTCGGTTCTGGCTGGCAGTCTCGGTATGCTGGCCAGCGCATCTCTTTCGTCTAACAAAGGGTTCGGTCTCTATGAGCCTTCCGGCGGATCAGCGCCCGATATTGCCGGGCAGGGCGTGGCAAACCCTGTAGCTCAGATTCTGTCGGCGGCTCTGATGTTGCGATACTCTTTTGATATGGAGACGGAGGCTCAAGCCATTGAGCATGGAGTTCGTCAGGCTATTCGGGCCGGGGCCAGAACAATTGATATTGCAGCACCGGGATCGAAAGCGATCAATACCAGAGAGATGATGGAAGAAATTCTGTCTCATCTCGGGTAAGCGGATAATGGGACAAATGGAATATGAGTTCAATGTTCCATGAAAGCTCCAACAGGGCCTGTAACAGGTGTAGACGTTGCACCGGGCTCAATACGGAAGCGAGGAGGCTGGTAGCATGTCTGCTCTGGAAGAGGGATTGAAGCCCAATGGCAAACCCTATCGCGTGGTCATCTGCGACGATAGGCGTATTGATGCCCAGCAAACACGGCAGATACTGGAGTCTCGCTCCTTCAAAGTGGTGGAGATATTCTCCAATGGTCGAGCTCTCATTGACTGGTACCGGGTTCATTCCGCGGATGTCGATGTAATTTTGCTGGATATCATTATGCCGGTACTGGATGGTTATGCCGCATTTTATGAACTAAAAGAGATTCAACCCAGACCTCGCATTGTCTTTATATCCATTGAAAACACTGCTACTCTGATCAAGAGCGTGATCGAAAAAGGTGCGTACGATTATATTACCAAACCCATGAAGCGTGAAATGCTCATTGAGCGGGTCAGCCGCGTAGTAAGACGTCCTCCTCCTTAGGTCCTCCCTGGGCCTTCGCCTCTCACTGACAAATTCTTTCCGATATTCTCACTCAGCTCTGTATTCCGCAGGGGGTGGTCACACCACTCCTCATCGGATTGGCGGCGCCCCCTGCGGGATACAACAACTTTGTTCAGATCGGAAGGAATTTGCCTGCGATTCACTCAGGCTGGTTGGAAGGGGGCTAGAATGAATCATGTTTGAATTTCTTTAAACGGGATGACAGTGACACCGCTGGCAGGCATCCGGTCTTTAATGGAAATTTTACAGGTCAACGGAATACGAGTTCTCTATCTCAAGAATCAGAGTTTTTTAACCAGCATTCAGATCCTTACGGATGCGGGTTCTTCGGTGGAAACAGCAGACATTTATGGAATGGCTCACATTCTGGAGCATATGTTTTTTAAGGGATCAAAAAAAAGGCCCACTCCAACTGCCATATCCAGGGCCGCCAATGATATTGGCGGCAAAATGAATGCCTACACTTCTTATGACCACACTTCTTACTATATTACGGTTCTCAATGAATCTTTTGAAGAGGGGCTGGATATTCTGGCTGATATGTATCAAAATCCGATTTTTGCAGAAAGCGAATTTCGCAAAGAGATCAATCCGATTTTGAGTGAGTATCGGGAAAGGGAGGACGATCCGGAGAATTTTCTCTTTGAGCGAACTCTGGAAAATTTTCTCGGAGAGGGGTATCATCCCATCATCGGAACAAAAGAAAGTATTGAATCTGCAACTGTTGATAAAATGAGGAAGTTTAAGGATCAATACTATGATGGATCCCATCTCCTGGTCGTTGTGGTAGGGGGGGTGGCTCTGGATCGAGTTGTTAGAGCTATGGAGACATCCTTTGTGCCGGTAGTTTCCACGCCGAGACCTGTTACACCCATGGCCGGGTACACAAAAGGTGAACTGTTGTTGCGTCGTAGCGGCATTCAGGAGGCTTACTACACTCTTTTGTACCCGGCATTGCCTTTGAACGATCCGAGGCGTTACAAAGAGGATATGATGAATTACCTTCTTGGCGGTAATGACTCTGCTCTGCTTTTTGAAAGAATTCGAGAAGAGCTTGGCCTGTCCACTTATGGGATTTATACTTTTGTTATGCGACACGATTCATTCAACGTTCTGGGAATATCCTGTGGGATTGATCCCGAGCAACTGGATCAGCTTCATGGAGAGGTGGAGTCTCAGATTGCCAGGATCTGCAATGATCTGATGGATGAAGCACATCTGAATCGTGCCAGGGTTTCTTTACGTACTTCTATTGCGGCAAGAACCGAAACCAGTGCCAGTCTGGCGGGAATGATCAGTGTGGGGATCTTAAAGGGTGAAAAAGAGAATCCTGTGGAAAAGGCCCTTCGCGAAATTGAGTCGGTCACTCTGGAGGAGATTCGTGAAGCTGCGCAGCTGACTTTTTCCCACCCGCTTTGCAAAGCGGTTCTTGTACCCGATGAAGATGACGAATATGATGAGGAATAAATAGATCGGGATCTTATTTTCATCTCCACGTATTTTGCACCATTGAGAAGGGCATTGACGGAATTGCCAGCGGCATTGTATTATGGCCGATTATGGATCAAAAAGCGGGCGCGACAGAATGTGAATATCATTTGCATACGGTAAAAGCATTACATTGCTAGGAGCCGTTGCGCTGCCATTCTGGAATAATTCATGATCGCGAGTATTACTCCACGAAAGAAAAGATGGCTGGACTCTATTACTCTGGGTCAGTTGATACTCGGTGTTTCTATAGCGTTTCTTTTTGTCACCATTTTCGTCATAGTCCTGATTTCTGTCCAGGTGAAAGAGAAAGCTATTCGTGATCTGGCGAGAGAAGACGCCCGTCAAACATCACGCTTGATTTTTCAGAGTCTTTACTCTGCCATGCGCAAAGGGTGGAATAAACGTGAAATAGGTGAAATCATTGTTCGTCTGAATCAGATCGAGCCCGACATGAAAATTCATGTATTTCGAGGTCTTCCGGTTATAAGACAATTCGGCGAATTCCCGGGCGAGGCCGGGATTCGTCAGAAAGATCCCGAGCTTTTGTTCTCCCTGCTCACAGGCCAGGAAAAGCTGCTCACCCGGCAGGATGAGATTCGATACATTTATCCTATCGTTGTGAAACAGGAGTGTCTTGCCTGCCATACTCAGGCAAGATTGGGCGACATCAATGGTGTAATCGATGTCACCTATCCAATTAAGAATCTCAAGATTTCAATGAACTATATTATGAATATCATCATTGGCTATTTTGCCGTGATGATGCTCGTTCTTTTTGTCGGCCTCTATCTGCAGCTGAAAAAATTTATCGCAGAACCAGTAATTCACTTTGTGTCAGTTATCCAGGAAATCATACAACATACGGATCTGACTCAGAGGGTACAACATACAAGCCGTATTACAGAGTTCCGTAAGTTGACCGAGTATTTCAATCGTCTTCTTTCCACTCTCTACTCGTATCAGGCAAGGCTGGAAGAACTTTCAGTTCGTGACCCACTGACCGGTGTATACAATCGTCGAAAGTTTGAGCAGTTTCTGGAGACAGAGATAGATCGTTCACAAAGGCACGATCGCAGTTTTACTCTTGTGATGCTGGACCTGGATAATTTTAAGCATATCAATGATACATACGGGCATCCGGTGGGAGACCTGGCGCTGAAAGAACTTGCCATGATCCTGAACCGATTCAAGCGTAAAAGCGATATCCTGGCAAGACTGGGTGGCGATGAGTTTGCACTGATTTTACCCGAGACTCCTCTTGAAAAGGGGTTGGTTGCCGCAGAAAATATTAGAAAGCTGCTATCGGAAACGAGTCTGGAACTCCCCACCGGTTATACACGGATTCATGCGAGCATAGGCGTTGTCACCTATCCTGAGAATGGAGAAGAGACTGAGAAGTTGCGTATTGCAATGGACGTGGCTATGTACAAGGCCAAGCGTATGGGTAAGAATCAAGTATCCATTCTTGAACAGAGTGACCATCGTGTAATGATGGAGGTTTTTCGACAGGGCGAATTTCTGCGCAAAGCTCTGGATGAGGACAGAGTGCTTGCCTTTTTTCAACCCTTGATTCGCATGAGCGATGGAGAGATCTTTGCCTACGAGGTTCTGGCGCGCATTGTGGACGGCGATACGATCATCCCGGCTGCGGATTTTATTCAAGTAGCCGAAGGGCTGGGTTATGCCGAAGAGCTGGATCGCCGGATTCTGGAGAAGGGTTTAATCTTCAAGCGTGACAAATGCAAACGCAATGTCGTTCTGTTTTTCAACTTTTCCTCCAGAAGTTTCCAGAATATGGAGAAGGTACGACAGTTCCCCGATATGGTTCGATCCTATGACGTTTCACCTGCAGAAGTGGTAATCGAGATTACCGAGCGTGAAGCGCTACCTCACATCGCCGAACTGGCTCCGGTCATCGATGAATTGCATTCTCACGGCGTGAGAATCGCGCTGGATGATTTTGGGAGTGGATTCTCATCCTTTATGTACCTGAAATACCTTCCGGTTGATTTTGTGAAGATCGAAGGCAGCTTCATCCGGCATATGTCGGAAGACGATAGGGATCGTATTCTGGTCAAAAATATGCATCAAATGGCAGCGGAGTTCGGTTTGCAGACAATAGCTGAATACGTTGAGGATGCTGTAATACTCAGTATTCTTAAAGACATAGGAATACACTATGCCCAGGGTTTCTACTTCGGGGCACCCCAATGGGAGCCCGAGGACTGTATGGATAATCCTTAGTCTGAATAAGGAATCACTTTTTACTCTATTTTTTAAAGATGTACCATAAGAGAATAGAGAACGTGGTAATGACTACGGCAGCAATAAAAATGACTACACCAATTTCAAATGGTCCTAAGAATGGTTCCTGAACTTCCGGCATACGATTCCCTCCTTTAGCTTAAGTCATTTTCGGTTAGTGGCAATTGCACTGCAATCAGTAAAACTTTTCGAGCTATGGACTCTGCAGGGACTGCGCAAAATTCTCCACAAAACAACACTCGTATTGCAGGTATGGGATTATTTCAAAGTGTTACAGGAATAGATCCACTTTGCAACACAGCTTCGGTGTTATTTTTGATTGCGCTGTAACTCCAGTTTTTTCCGCAATTCCGTAGTGATGCGCGTAAGTTCAGGTGCCAGGCTTACCTTGTAAACGTGAGGATTCAGCAACCGCAGGTGTCCAGGATGGAAAAAGGTCATTTCGTTCTGGACACGCTGACGTATTGCGGATAATACTTCTGGACCCTCCACGCGTCTGCCTCCTGTCATAACTTTGCGTAGCAGAGGCTGCATGTCTTTGATTTCCTTATATTCGAAAGTTCTATAGTTGATGAAAGGGTGCACTCCAGTTATGGAGGGATGGATTTTCAAAACAGCATCCTCCACTTCCATGAGATCCCCCATGTAAAGATTGTCTGCACCGCGAAGACGATAGAGCTGTTTTTTACCGGGAAAATTGGATTTATAAAGACTTTCTGAAAGCTTCATTCTGTTGCTCCAGTTTCCATCGGGGTTTTCAACGGCTGCCAGTTTGTATACACCCGCCAGGGCCGGATCACCCATTCCGGTTACCATACGTGTACCGACTCCATAGAGATCGATTTTTGAATTCTGTCGATTGAGTTCCTGTACTACATACTCGTCCATTTCGTTGGACGCGACGATTTTCACATAGTGCAATCCAGCTTCGTCCAGCATTCTTCTGGACTCGATGGAAAGATAGGCTAGATCACCGCTATCAATCCTGATAGCGTTTAATCTTTTTCCGTGTTGTTCCAGTTCCCGGGCCACCTGAATGGCGTGGGGGATGCCACTTTTCAATGTATCGTAGGTATCGACAAGAAGGGTCGTTTTATCCGGATAGAGTTCGGCGAATCGACGAAAGGCGCTGAGTTCATCGGGAAAAGCAGTAACCCATGAATGCGCGTGAGTACCCACTACAGGGATCTGCAACAATCTTCCTGCCTCCACGTTGGATGTGGAGGCTGCACCACCAATGTAAGCGGCCCTGGTAGCCGACAGGCCGCCATCTGGCCCCTGGGCTCTGCGAAGGCCAAACTCCATCACGTTCTGCCAGCCAGCCTCCCTGCAGATTCGCGCACTCTTGGTAGCTATGAGCGATTGGAAGTTTATAATATTCAAGAGCGGCGTTTCTATGAGCTGGCATTCTGCAAGAGTACCATGAACGCGGATAACGGATTCCGTGGGAAAAAAAAGAGTCCCTTCGGGGAGTGAATAGATGTCGCCACGGAATCTAAAATTTTTTAGATATTTCAAAAAATCTTCCTGGAAAACGCCCAGCGTGCGCAAATACTCTATCTCTTCCGGCAAAAAGGAGATAGATTCCAGATAATCCAGTAGAGTGCCCACCCCTGCCAGGATAGTATAGCCGCCTTCAAATGGATTGGATCGAATGAAATAATCAAAGACCGCCCTGCGTTTTTCCATACCAGATAGCAGGTAGCCCTGCATCATGGTAAGCTGATAGAAGTCTGTGCGCAGAGCGGGGCTGGTCAGCCTATCCATTTTTTTCATCCATCAATTGGCTGGAATGGATTCGTCTGACTCCTGCTTTGTCCATTTGCAATAGCGACGACTGAAGAGATCCGTCCACATCAATGCCGCGACACGCATCTTCAATTACAAACACATCAAAGCCGAGCCGTCTACCGTCCAGAGCGGACCATAGAACACAAAAATCGGTCGCCAGTCCCGCGAAAAAAAGACGTTCCAGTTTCGTTTCTCTCAGGTATCCTTCCAGCCCTGTTCGGGTGACGCCGTCGTTTTCAAAAAACGTTGAGTAAGAGTCAATGGAAGGATGAAACCCTTTGCGCAAAATGATCCGGGCGCGGTTTGTTTTTAGCGCTGTATGAAAATTGGCACCAGAGGTTCCTCCAATGCAGTGATCCGGCCAGAGTATCTGCTCTCCGTAAGGTAGCGTTATTGTCTCATATGTCTTTTTTCCAGAATGGGAAGATGCAAAGGAGATATGGCCAGCTGTATGCCAGTCTGCCGTGAAAATGGTGTTCAGAAATTTTTCGTTGAGGATGTTGATCACCTCCACCACTTGATCTCCTTCCGGCACAGCCAGAGCTCCACCGGGACAGAAATCATTCTGAATGTCCACAGCGATGAGAACATCACGAGCTTCTATATCGATTCGATTCATTTTTTTTGCTTCCCCCGGCGCGCTCTACCAATGGCATCAAAAAAGGCAAATTTCGTCTTTTACCCAATTCTTTCTTTTCAAATTAGAGAGATATATACCGGAGTAGATAGCTTTTTTTTTACTCCCCAGTAGAGTCGCGGGATAGATTTCTGGATTACTTTTAGAATTTACATGAGTCGATTGGTCCAAATAGGAGAGGCTGTTCGTATATTAAAGGATGGCGGTGTTGTGGCATTCCCCACAGAAACGGTTTACGGACTGGGAGGTGACGCCCTGCGGCCGCAAACTGTACATAGGATTTTTGAAATCAAGGGCCGCCCCGCTACCAATCCCGTTATCTGTCATTTACCGGATGCTGAGTCTGTGTTTCGACTGAGATCGGAAGAGCA
>JBNLFC010000064.1:0-11818 GCA_050305335.1 Leptospirales bacterium | reverse complement strand
TGGATGAAAGTCTTCTGTCAACAGCTTTCGGTTTTCGCTGTTCAAAAGAAGCATACACACTCGCACTGGTGAGATTCTATTTGACTTCAAATTACCTGTAGTATTGAGCTGATCAATACGAAGGTGAGATGAATTCCATGCAGGACACAAACAACGTAAAAGAGGCTGCCAGAGCCTACTGGGGCGATTCAGGATGGTTCGTGCTCCACACGCTCCCCCAGCATGAAAAGAAGGTGGCAGCCTACCTGGAGAAAGCCAATACGAAGTACTACCTTCCTACCATCCTGAAAAAAAGATACTGGTCAGACCGTATCAAATGGGTGGAAGTTCCCCTCTTTCCTGGATATATTTTTACACTGCCATTAAACACCGCTGAATATAAAAAAACACTGCAACATCCAGGGGCACTGCTTTATCTTCACCACAAGCACCGTGCCGCCAAAATTCCCGATGCGACAATTGCGAATATTCGCATCATGGTAGATAATGCAAAAAAGGATATCCTGACTCAACCACTGGCACGTTTTGAAAAAGGACAGATTGTGAGAATTAAATTCGGACCACTTTCAGGACTGGAAGGCATTGTAGAAAAAATTAAAGGAAAAAAAAGAATATTTGTTCTGGTTCCCCTTTTGAACCAGATGGTTTCTACCCGCATTGACCCGGACTGGATTGAACCAAGTGCTAATGCTTCCTCTTCAACGAATACCGAACGTCCTTGAATGCTTTTTTCAAAGATGGGGCAATTCCCGTTCCCATCTTTTGTTTCGACACCGGCTCCGGGAACTCTAGTCTTCTCGAGTAAAATTCTTGAGCTTATAAACAGATTTATTCTGGGATTCATAGTAAGTGCGAACCAGAAGTTCCGCAATCAAACCGATGAAAATGGACTGAATGCCTGTGACGACAAAAATGACACTGAGAGCAGGCAACGGTGTACGATTAAAATTCGTTGCGGCGAAATATTTGAGATAGAGCATCCAGAGAAATACCAGAAAGGCGATAAAAAAATTCAAAATGCCAAAACCACCAAAAAGATAAATAGGTTTCTGTGAGTAATCCGCCAGAAATTTCACCACAATCAGGTCTAGAATGACTTTAACGGTTCTATTGAGTCCGTATTTGGACTTTCCTGCGCGCCTGGGATGATGGGTAACAGGAATTTCGGTAACCCTGGCACCCTGCCAGCTGGCATATATGGGAATAAAACGATGCATCTCGCCGTAAAGGCGCACATCTTTGATTACTTCTCTGCGATAGGCCTTCAAACTGCACCCGTAATCATGGAGCTTAACGCCTGAAATAAACGAAATTAGTTTATTGGCAAAAAAGGAGGGCAAATTTCTCACGAAAGGATTGTCTTTTCGCTCTTTCCTCCATCCGGAAACTACGTCATACCCTTCTTCCAGTTTTTCTAAAAGCCGACCGATATCCACAGGATCGTTCTGCAGATCTCCATCCATGGGAATAAGAATATCCCCCCGGGCATGATCAATACCCGCCATCATGGCAGCGGTCTGGCCACAATTTCTGTGGAGATGAAAGACTTTGAACCGACCATCTCCGGAAACAATCTTTTCCAGGGCCGCATCAGTTCCATCCTGCGAACCGTCATTGATAAAAAGAACCTCAAAGGGAACTCCTGATCGTGGCAACACTTCATTCAGCCTCTGAAAAAGAGGGGTGATATTATCAACTTCGTTGTAAAGAGGGATGATGACCGAAAGGAATTGCTCCTTTTTTCTCCCCCTGTCTGGTTTTTTTCTCTTTCTTTCCTGTACCCGAGTTCCCATTTCTATCACCAAATGCAATTTTTCACGAAAATTTTCGAGCTGCCAGAATTCTGCGAGAATCTTTTACAGAATAACGGAAAAAGGGAACTATTATGAATGTATTGGTCACCGGCGGGGCTGGATATATTGGTAGCCATACCGTCTTAAAGTTGAAAGAAAAAGGGCACAGAACTGTAATAATGGATAACCTTTCGAGAGGTTATAGAGACGCGATTTTCGCTGACGCATTTGTGGAAAGCGATATAGCTGAATCTTCACGAGTGGAAAAGGTATTACGCGCTGAAAAAATCGACGCAATTATACATTTTGCCGCTTTCATTGAGGCCGGTGAATCTATGCATAAACCGGGGAATTACTTTGAAAATAATACAATGAAGACCTTTCAGCTCATTCAGGCAATGGAGTCGGTAGGTGTACGTCGCATTATTTTTTCCTCCACTGCAGCACTCTATGGAGACCCGATACGAACACCGATTACCGAAGATGATGCTCTGGCTCCCACCAATCCTTATGGTGAGTCGAAATTGCTGGTAGAACGATTGCTGGACTGGTATTCCAGAATACACAACTGGAACTATGTTTCTTTACGATATTTCAACGCTGCCGGTGCGGATCGACTCCTTCGATCAGGAGAAAGGCATGATCCGGAAACCCACTTGATTCCAATTGCACTGCAAGCCGCGTACGGAATTCGTAAGAAAATGTCAATTTTTGGTGATGACTACCCCACCCCCGATGGCACATGTGTTCGCGATTACATCCATGTGGAAGATCTGGCCCAGGCACATGTTCTGGCCTTAGACTTTTTAATGAATGAAAAACGGAGCGAAGTCTTCAACCTTGGGAACGGCGAAGGGTATTCGGTCAAAGAGGTAATCGACCTGGTCAAAGAAGTAACCGGAAAAGAGTTCCCGGTCAGCATTGCACCACGCCGACCAGGAGATCCGGCTGTGCTGGTAGCTTCTTCAGAAAAGATCAGACGCATCCTGGGATGGACGCCCGAAATCCCGGATTTAAAGAGCATTGTGGAATCTGCAGACAGATGGGTTAAAAAAACCATCGGTCTGTGATATCAAAAATGGGTCATGGCTTGTTTCCCAATTGGGAATACGTTAAATCCAATGTCGAATAGTTTTGCATGATCCAGAAAAACCCGACCATCGAATAAAAAAGCTGGTTTTTCCATGGAGTCGTAAAGACGTTTGAAATCCAGATTTCTATAGGCGTCCCAGTGAGTGACAAAAACAAGGGCATGGGCGCCAGCAGCGGCTCTGTATGGATCGGTTTCAAATACGATGCTATCCGCCACGTCAGCCATGTCTTTTTTTGCATTTCCCAGAGCCTCAGGATCATGGATCGTGAGCAGTGCTTTCTCCTCAAGAAGACCACGACACACGGGTCCAGCAGGAGTATCCCGCGTATCGTTGGTGTCCGGCTTGAAAGCGAAACCCATCATGGCAATTTTTTTCCCTGCCACAGTGTTGAACTGATTCTCAACAATGGTTCGCACAAATCGTGCCATCTGATAATCATTCATATCCACGACACTTTTCCAGTAAGCAGAGACTTCAGTTAGACCGAGAGTATCGCAGACATATGCAAGATTCAGAATATCCTTTCTAAAACAGGAACCGCCAAAACCAACACCTGCTTGAAGAAACTTCGATCCGATCCGCGTATCCATACCGATTGCTCTGGCAATCTCATGAACGTCGGCACCGGTCCTTTCGCAGAGAGCAGATATCGCATTGACAGAAGAGACACGCTGGGCGAGAAACGCATTGGCAACCAATTTCGCAAGTTCGCTGGACCAGACGTTGGTGAGAATAACTCTTTCCGCTGGCACCCAGTGGCGATAAACGTCCGCAAGCGCTTCGGCTGCCTTACGCCCCTCATCGGTGGACTCGCCACCGATCAATACACGGTCAGGTTTCATGAGATCGTCTATGGCGGTGCCTTCAGCCAGAAATTCAGGATTGGATAGGACTTGAAATTTTTTGCCTTCGCTGCCGGAGTGCAAAATTCGAGAAATAGCCTCGGCTGTTTTTACAGGCACAGTGGATTTTTCCACAATGACGGCACCATTCTTAGCGTGTGCAAGAATATCGCGCGCGGATTTCTCCCAGTAGCGAAGATCGGCTGCCATGCCAGCCCCGCGACCGTACTCTTTCGTGGGAGTATTCACACTCACAAAGATCATATCCGCGGCAGCCAGAATCTCGGGGCTCACCGTCTGAAAAAAAAGGTTCTTATTACGGCGACGAAAAACAACCTCATTCAGCCCTGGCTCGAAAACTGGGAGATGGGAGGAATTCCATTGCTGGATCCTCTCCTCATTCAAATCTACCACATTTACCGTTATATCCGGGCACTGATCAGCAATGACGGCCATGGTAGGCCCGCCTACATAGCCAGCGCCTATACATACTATATTCTTGACAGACATAACAGAACCCCTACAGACAGAATCAAATCATGGATTTATATTCTCCGTTCCACGGAGAATTGATTTCAAGCGTCAGATTTTTACTCGTAACGTCAGCAGGAAATTAAAAAAAGATATGATCATCGTACTACCCTGGTGTCAGGACAATACATCTTCATAGAATCCATGGCCGTCAGCTTACCGCTGCAAAATCACATCGCGAGCATTACCCTTCATTTCTAAATATTGCTCGTATGTGTAAATTTGATACTCATATCCTTGCTCGGTCAAAAAGAGCTGCCGATTCTGACCGAACCTTTCCTCGGTAGTATCGCGACTTACCAGTGAATAGAAAAAGGCCATATTGTCCCCTTCCTTGGGTCTCAATACCCGCCCCAGTCGCTGAGCCTCCTCCTGCCGGCTTCCAAACGTTCCACTCACTTGAATGGCCAGTGATGCATCTGGCAGGTCAATGGAGAAGTTGGCCACCCGTGATACGATCAGACATGTGATTTCTCCCTGACGAAAGCCGGTGTAAAGCCTTTCACGCTCGGGCAGCGGAGTTTTTCCGGTGATGAGGGGAAAATTAAAATGGCGCGAGATGGTTTCTAGCTGATCAATGTATTGTCCAATGATCAATATGTTCTGACGGCCGTGCTCATCCAAAATCGTCTCAATGGCGCGTATCTTCTCCGGATTCTCCGATGCCAGACGATATTTCTCACGATCATCGGATACGCTATACTTTGTGCGAAGTTCATCTTCCATACCCACGCGAATTTCGATGCAACGCGCATTGGCAATCCAGGATTGCTTTTCCAGCTCTTTCCATGGGACATCATATTTCTTTGGACCGATGAGCGAAAAGACATCCTCTTCCAGACCATCTTCGCGAACCAGCGTTGCCGTAAGCCCCAGCCTTCGCTTGGCCTGTAGTTCCGAGGTCATTCGAAAAACAGGTGCGGGCAGAAGATGCACTTCATCGTATACAATCAGTCCCCAGTTGCTGGCGCTGAATATATTGAAGTGAGTGAAGTCTCCACCTTTCTTCTTTCTATGTGTGATGATATTATAAGTAGCTATAGTGATTGGTTTTATCTCTTTCTTTTCACCGGAGTATTCGCCGATGTCTTCCGGAGGAATATCGGTTTTATCCAGAATCTCATTAGTCCATTGACGTATGGAAAGTGTGTTGGTGACAAGAATTAGAGTCTGAGCACCGACAATCTGCATAACACCGATTCCCACAATGGTCTTGCCCGCACCGCAGGGAAGGACAATCACGCCGGATCCCCCTTCCCGGGCACCATTGGCATGAAAGACCTCCACAGAACGACGCTGGTAATCGCGCATACCGAAGGTTTTTCCGCTTTTGGAAGAAGGCCGAAAGTTAAAACCATATTTCGCGCCCTCGTCATAGCCTGCCAGGTCCTCCACGGGATAGCCAATTTTGATGAGAGCCTGTTTGATATGACCACGATAGTTTTTCTTCACACGAATGCGATCTTCACCACGCTCCTCGATGAAGGGCTGCACCAGACGATGGAGAGCGATTTCATTCAAAAAATTACGCTCGTTAGAGGCTATAAAAAGGTCGCCATCGTCATCTTTAACCAGTTTGACCTTCCCATATCGTGAAATCTGCTCCCGAATTTCAGCGGTTACGTTACGCGGAACAGGATACTTGGAAAACTGCTCCAGATTTTCAATGATCACGTCCGCGGTGAGCTGGCTTGATGCGGCATTCCAGAGTGATAGAGGAGTGATTCGATATGTATGAAGGTATTCTGGACTCTTTTCCAGTTCTGCAAACTGGCTGAGAATGGCGCGACATTCCTCAAAAAAGGGATTATCCACCTCCAGAAGCATGGTTCTATCCGATTGTACGATGAGTGGTTTTGAAATATCTGGCATAATAAATTTTCCGGTTCAACGACCTTCACGGTGCTTTCATATTCTGCTGTCAAGCTAAATATAGGCCTCTTTTCCCGCGCAGCCTACAACGAATCCCTGCGGGCGGCCATTGCCAGCGGTCTGGATTTCGCAATAGTTTCTGTGAAACCGATGTCACACACCCCTGTCAAAATACATATATGGAAAAGAGCCAATCCATGCCATCTTCCTTTGATGATTTGTTAAAAACACACTCTCGCCCCATCCTGGTGGATTTCTGGGCTCAGTGGTGTGGACCATGCCGAATGGTATCACCGGCGCTGGCTCAGCTGGCAAAAGAGTGGAAAGGGAGAGTCACAGTAATCAAAATCAACACGGATGAGAAGCCTCACATTGCCTCTCGTTACCAGATTACCGGCATTCCAACGATTATTCTTTTTCGCAATGGATCAGAAGTGACACGACTTTCCGGTGCCCTGCCAGTGCACCAGCTCCGGAGCTATTTTGAAAAATACATATAGAAGTCTGATCGTCTTTGACATTGACGGAACCCTCACGGATACAGCCGTTCTCCATGGCCAATTTCTGGCAAAATTGCTGCTGGAGAACGGTATTTCAGACTTTGACCAAAACTGGAAAAACTATCTGCACCACACCGATTCTTTCATATTGAAAGATGTTTACGAAAAGCAAAACAACATAGAGTTCACCGCAGAAATTCTGCAAAAATATGATCAGGGACTTCGGGATTGCTACAGCCAGAATCTCCCGCCCGGAAGTCTGAAAGAGATACCTGAAGCACGCCTTCTGATCCAGGAGCTGACCCGTCGCAACCAGCCATTCTGCTACGCAACCGGAAGTCTTCCCTCTTCTGCCCTCTGGAAGCTACAACAGTGTTCACTCCCCTGGCAGGAGGATCTGCTTTTGACAAGTGCTGATGATGATGAGACAAGACACGGAATTGTGGAAAAAGCCATCCTTTCAGCCAGAAGCTACTATCAGGTAAGGGAATTCACAAAGGTCATTTCAGTAGGTGATGGTCCATGGGATTACCATACCGCGAAGGCTCTGGGCCTCGAGTTCATTGGCGTATGGCATCATGAGCCAGCAGATATACCTTTCGCAGGATCTCCCACCCTCTATCCAGGTAAAGGAGAGGGTCTATTACGCCTTCTCCAATGGATTTAAACTTTTTTTGATTTTTTTATTGCCAATTTTTCGCACTCACATTATTATCAAATCGAAGGATGTACATAACGCTGTGCACCATAAGTGAAAATTAACAAAGGTTAAAAGGATCTATTCCTTTTCAGGCAGACCGGACGGACCGGTAATCGCGAGGGAGGCGTCAGGCGGTGAATCTGCAGAACCGTTTTTCGCCTCCCCGTATCACGTACAGACAATTTTAGAGGCAATAATTTCCACTAAATCATGCTTACCATAGAGTTTTGCATGGCATGATGAAGGGCTCGCGTGCTAATCGCTGGCAGTGATTAGTTAATTGGCAGATAATTTAAAATCTCTTTTCGGTAGAGATCATCATCCAGATAGATGATCAAATCCCTTACGCGCTGAAAAAGCCGTGAATTTACCCTTCTGGTCTTATGCTTTTTACCGGAATAGATGTCCAGAAATAGGTAGCCGAATAGATCTTCGCCGTATTCGTAGCAAACCACTCTTCCAGAGCGTTTTCCGGTGGTATTCTCCAGTGTAATTGCACTCATTGTCTTTCAGCTCGATTTCAAACACGATGCGAACTGAAACCCATCATTCATCTCGCCGGTGAAAGTACAAGAAAAAAAATGACCCAGAACAATGCCAGCCTCGAGCTAACTGAAATCTACAATTCACTGCAGGGCGAAGGACTCTACAGCGGCCTGCCATGCACCATAATTCGACTGGCTCGCTGCGATATTCGCTGCGTCTGGTGCGACACAAAAGAGGCCTTTGAATCCGGCACAGAGTGGAGCCTTGATGAGATCCTGGGTAAAATTCCGGATCATATCCATATAGCCCTGATCACAGGAGGAGAACCGCTTCTCCAGAAAAGCTCCCTTCTGGGATTTCTGGAGATATTGCACAGGCAAAGACCTGATGTACAGATCATTCTGGAAACCGGCGGTCACCAGTCCTTAGAAGGACTCCCTGATTATCTTCATATCTGCATGGATATCAAGCTGCCCGGCTCCCGCCAATCCCGTCACAATTTCCTGGAAAATCTTGTCTTCTTGAAACGGAGCGATGAGATCAAATTCGTGGCCGCCGACCTGGCCGACCTGGATGCAATGCTGGAGCTGATTGATGAAAATCATCTAGCAGATCTGTGTCATCTTTCCGTATCACCGGTTCAGGGCTCTCTTTCCCTTGACTCCCTGGCAGCGTGGATCCTGGATCGACATGCCCCCGTGCGAATGCAAATCCAGCTGCACAAAATCATATGGGGAGAGGGTGCAAAAGGCGTCTGAGCCATGGAGATAGTAAAAGAGTTTTTTTTTGAAGCGGCCCATCGACTCACCGATGTACCGGAAGGCCATAAGTGTGGCCGAATGCATGGCCACTCTTTCCGTTTTGAAGTGCATTTACAGGGAGCTGTGGACCCCGAACAGGGCTGGGTCATGGATTTTGGAGAAGTCAGCAGCGTGGTGAAGCCCATCATTCGGGAATTTCTCGACCATCGCTGCCTCAACGATATTCCCGGAATTAAAAATCCAACCAGCGAAGCGCTTTCGGTCTGGCTGTGGGAGCGCATTAAGCCTCTGCTCCCCCGGCTTCATGCTGTGGTAGTCCATGAGACCTGCACAGCCCGGGCCATTTATACAGGCCCGAAGCAAACTCCATGATTCCATGTCAGGAGCAAACTTCCCATAAGGATGAGTAATAGTTATGAAAGGAAAAGCAATTGTGCTTCTCAGCGGCGGTCTGGATTCGGTCACCACCCTCTACCTGGCCAGAGAGGAATATCCCTCACTGACTGCACTCTCTTTTGACTACGGCCAGCGTCACAGCGTGGAGCTGGAGTTTTCCCGCAAATCCGCCCGGGCTGCCGGTGTAACAGATCATCGCATTGCCCACATTGACTCTTTTCTCTTTGCAGGAAGCGCACTCACCGATTCCACCATCAACGTACCGGGCAATGGATCCAATCCTGATGAAATTCCCGTGACCTATGTTCCAGCGCGAAACACTCTTTTTCTCGCCCATGGCCTGGCACTTGCCGAATCTCTGGATGCGGATGCTATTTTCATAGGCGCCAATGCCATTGACTACTCCGGTTACCCCGACTGCCGTCCTGAGTTCCTGAAGGCCTTTGAAAACATGGCCACCCTTGCCACCAAACGGGGAATAGAGAATCGCCCCATTCGAATACTCGCGCCTTTGATCAATATGACTAAAGGAGAAATCATTCGTGCAGGACTGAAGCTGGGAGTGGATTACTCCCTTACGTCCAGTTGCTACAACCCTTCCGGTGATGGGAAGCCGTGTATGGTGTGCGATAGTTGCCGGTATAGAGCAAAGGGATTTGAGGAGGCTGGAGTGGAGGATCCGCTGATTGAGAAATTTCGGTGAGAGGGGGAGGGATGAACCGATATTACGATCCAGAATATCCCCGTCAATTAACTGACGCTTTGTATTTTCATGAATAAAGCTTTTTAAAATCTTGGGATCCATGGCGGATATGTAAATAGCATATACACAAGACTCAATAGGGCGCTATTGCTCAAAACCGAGTAATAATAGCCTTCTTGTATTCCAACGTTTCATTCCGACCTCATCAATCTCATCCTGCATTTGCATAATTGAGTAGCCATCCGGCAACACAAATCGCAAATCATTCTTGCTGGAAGGCAAATGTGTATATCGTTAAAATTGCACCAACAAAACCTAGAAAGGTTACAGGTATTCCAACAATTTTACTTATTTTTTTCATTGATAGCAAAATTAATAAACTGAACCCAGGTATCAACAGATTTTTATTATTGCATGATTGCTTACAGATAGTGACCAGATTGGCTCGACGTTGAACACTCAGGAGGGTGGGCGAGTTACTTACGGCCAGGTGACCTCCCCCTAACCCGCGAAATCTGTGGATAACCCATCCTCCCTATCATTCCCATCCTGTTTCAACCCCGTAACGAGCGCCGCGAGAGACTATGGATGCAGGGAACGACAGTGAGCGTAGCAGCTAAACTTTAAGCTATCTGAAATTACGGAAACACACCTTCCTTATGCAAGTGTCCACACCATCACTTTTCATCGGTTTTCTCTGGAGTCTCCAGGCGATCGTAATACCAGGAACCGAGAGCAGCAGTAAGCAAAATCAGAAGAATCACGGTCAGTGAAACCCAGATTGGGACATGCAAGAAATCAGCGATAAGCATCTTTATACCGATGAAGCCCAACAATACAGCCAGGCCAGGTTTCAGGAAGCGAAGTGTACTGACCCAGTTGGCGATTACGAAATAGAGAGCGCGCAGACCGAGAATTGCAAGAAGGTTGGAAGCGAAGGCTATAAATGGATCCCGGGTAACGGCCAGTACGGCCGGGATTGAATCGACTGCGAAAATTAGATCCGTCGCCTCAATCAGCACGAGTGCTACAAACAAGGGTGTGGCTGTTATCCGTCCACCCTGTCGCAAAAAAAAACTCTGTCCGCTGGTCTCAGTAGTGACCGGGATCAGTTGCTTGAGGAAGCGAACCGCAACATGGTTTTCTGCATGGACTTTTGATTTGTCATCATCACGCAAAAATTTTATTGCGGAGTAAACCAGTATGCCGCCGAACACGTAAAGGATCCATCCAAACGCATCAATCAGTTTTACCCCTGCGAGGATCAGGATAGTTCGCAAAACCACCGCACCGAAGATTCCCCAGAAAAGAACCCGGTGATGATACTGCGGTTGAATCTTGAGAGAAGCAAAGATGAGCAAAATCACAAAGACGTTATCCATGCTCAGACTCTTCTCGATCAGGTAGCCGGCAAAAAATTCGGCCCCCGGAGCCCAGCCAAATTGATAGCTGAACCATCCGCTAAAGAGAAGAGCAAGCCCAATCCAGAATGCGCTGACAATGACGGCCTCTCGAGGAGGAACAATATGCGCATCCCTGTGGAACACAAAAAGATCGAGAATCAACAACACAGCTATCCCGGCCCCGAAGGATACCCAGAGCCAATCAGGCGCTATACCGCCGAGCATTTCTTTTATGAACATACCGAAATCAAAGGCAAGACACTCGGAATCGGCGATGACTTTTATGAACCCGAATATCGCTACATGCCGGGCTATCGAATGAAAATGCTATGATTGGTATATTTCGGGGAGTGCTGTGGAAACGACAACTCTGGTGGCAGGGAGGAGGCAAGCCGAGGCCCCTTAACCAGACAGGGCATGGTACACTGGTATGCGGATGGTCAACTCCAGGCCGGAATCATTGTTGCGCACATCCAGACTTCCCCTGAGATCTTTTTCTATGATCGCTTTTGCAATATAGAGGCTCAGTCCCTTATCCCAGGTTTTGTATTCGGTTGTAAAATAGGGATCAAAAATTCGACTCAGCATATCTCCGGGAATCCCGCCACCGGTGTCGGAGATGGTAAGAATGCAGTTTCCTTTTTCACTCTCTTTTTCCATACTTCATACAGCTCGAGCTTCAGACAGTGAACCCAACCTATCTGTTCTGTCAAGAGATCTTGTCCAAGGGTTGCGGC
>JBNLFC010000063.1:0-12126 GCA_050305335.1 Leptospirales bacterium | reverse complement strand
ACAGGGACCTGCGTGGCAGAAAGCGAGAGTATCTGAATGTAACTCCCTCAAGGAGATCGATCCAGAGGATGCGGGATAAGCTGAAAGGCATGACCGGTAAGGAGATGTGTTTTCAACCTATCGATGAGATGATCCATGATATCAATCGGACTCTCATCGGCTGGTCGAACTATTTCCGGTTCGGTTATCCTGCTGTTCCTTTTCGGAAGATCAACAGTTATGCCGTTCTTCGTCTGACAAAACATCTAAGAAGACGCAGCCAGCGTGGCTTTCGCCCGCCGGAGGGCGTTAGCTACTATTCTCAGATTTACAAATTTGGGTTGGTGTATCTCAAGTAAGTGTTGTCGGTGATGGCCATTTCCGGGAAAGCCGGATGCGGGAAATCTGCACGTCCGGTTTGACGAGGGGGAGGGACACCGAAATACGGTGCCCTCTCTACTCTACCGGTTCCTCTACCACATGCCTTGCTGCTCACCCCTCAATAGTTATTCCAGTACCCGCTCTGCAATATGGGATCGCAGTAGGAACCGTTGGCCGCAGGGTCGATCACCAGCAGGTTATTTTGATTTAAAGGAATGGCGTAGATTTTTCCGTTGGAAGCAAGTACACCGCTCATCCAATCGTTGCCTGAAACCGTGGGGCCAGACATGCTCGTAGCTGTGTTTGTTTCAGGATCGATGACCAGAATGGAGCTGTTGTTGTATGGAATGGCGTAGATTTTTCCGTTGGGCGCCAGCACACCGCCTACGTATTTGTTCACGGCACCGGTAACCGCTGATGGAAAAGTGGTGGCAGTGTTTGTGTCCGGGTCGATCACAAGAATATTATCGTTGAGGTGAGGAATGGCGTAGATTTTTCCATTGGGCGCCAGCACGCCACCCACCCATTTGGAAGAGGCGCCTATGACTGGTGATGAAAAAATTGTAGTGGTGTTTGTATTTGGATCAATTACCATAACATTGTCCTGATTGAACGGAATGGCATAGATTTTTCCATTGGGTGCCAGCACGCTACCCCCCCATTTGGAAGAGGCGCCTATGACTGGTGATGGAAAACTGGTAGCAGTGTTTGTATTCGGATCGATGACCAGAATATTGTTGTTATCTACAGGAATGCCGTAGATCTTTCCGTTGGGCGCTACCACTCCGCCCTCCCAGGCGTTAGTGACACCGGTAAGCGATGATGGAAAAGTAGTAGCAGTGTTTGTGTCCGGGTCAATCACAAGAACATTGTCATTATTGTACGGAAAACCATAGATTTTTCCATTGGGTGCCAGCACACCACCGGCCCAGGCAGTACCAGGTGCGTTAAAAGATGTGGCAGTGTCAGTGGCAGGATCGATTACAAGAATGCTACTCTGGCTGGCAGGGATACCATAGATTTTTCCGTTAGGCGCCAGAACTCCGCCCGTCCATTTGGCGGTGCCAGTAACCGGTGAAATAAAGGTTTTCGTGGATTCGGTAGCGCTGCCGAAACTCTGCTGGTACTGGAGCTCGGTTTGAACAATGCCCCAGTTTGCGCTATGGATGATGTCATCGCGGGGTAGAGTGCAGGCGTAAAAGCGACAGAGGATGAACGTATGCAGGAGCGTGTCGTTATTTGCCAGGCGGGCGCGACAGGATGTTGCAGCGATAGAGAATAGCGCCATAACAGGTAGAAGGAATCGAGCGAGGTAGACGGCTTTCACGGTTCTATCCAATCCAGAGTAAAAGTAAGTGTCTGCTCATTGTTTAAAATCCCTTAGAAACGCACCTGCAGTGCAAATTCTCCGCCGGAGACTCCATCGGTTCGAATGGCTACTCCGGCAGTGCCTATGTCCGGGAGGTTCCATGCGGCATCCACAATGTTGACTCCGTAGAGAAGCACACCTGCGGCAAAAAAAACATTGTAGATACGACTGCGTCCATTGGCCCGGTCGGTTTTTAAATTGATCTGTGTTCCATAGTATAGCTCCGCTGCAATGGCACCGGGCATTTTATATTGGGTCACTCCATAGAGGATGAGCAGGTCTTTTTCCATTTGAAGATTCTTTCTGGACGTGGCATAACGATCTGCCGAGCTATAATAGCCGGCAGCCAGAGCGGCTGTAAAAAGAAATCCCGATGCATAAAGAGCTCCTTTCCATTTGTTGCCCAGATGGTATTGCCCCCAGCCCGGAAGAAGCGCACTTCTCCAGAGTGCGGGTAACCTGCTCCGCCCCGCATCTCCGGTCAACACAGAAGGGTCTTCCAGTACGTCTGTTTCTACTGATTCTTCATGCTTTTCGGGCCTTCTGAGATCCAGGTGCATACGCAACCAGGTTAACTCTTCTCCGGGAAGGGATGCTCGTCTCTCCATCAAAGCCGAAGCCCGTTCCATTTCCAGTCTTCTTGTTTCCTGGGCCTTTCTGCGCTCCTCCTCTTCAGCCTCTTTGCGTTCTTCTTCAGCCTTTCTCTTTGCGGCTTCCTCTTTCAGGTTGTATTGTTTGAAGGAGATGCGAAGGATTTTTTCTTTCAAAAAGGTCTTTTTGCCATCCAGTGTTTCAATGGTTACTTCGGTACGATTCTGGTTGATGATTTTGCCTTCAATGACTCTCTCATTTCGCAGAAAAATGGTGTCTGAATAGAGAGGTGATTCGATCCACAAAAAGGCAGTCGCAAAAGCGGCTATGGAGAGGCCACCCCTGAAGAATGTAAGAATTCGATTTCGTCCGGCTCTCATCCTTTCGGTCTCATGGAACACATTCCGTTTTGATCAAAACGGGCTGATTGGCAAAATTCCAGAATCGGAATTTGTGTCAAGTTATGAAACTCGTCTACAGGCTCTTTGTATTTAGTATAATAATGGTTTCTACTTTGTCATGCAGAAGCACAGGTGCTGCTTCAAGCGAAACGGATCCTCCTATTGGGATGGGAGCAAAACTTCCGGTTTGAATAAAGATTCTGCTGAACCAAAGTCTGGCTCTGTTTATGTCAAGAGATGGAAGATGAATCAATACCAGGCTGCAAAATATATGGCACAAAGAGCCTCGCTAAATTATTTAAACTTCATGTACTCCCAGGCCCCGGAACTGAGGAAAGTATGTGGAAATGGGATGGTGCTTTGTGATCCACAGGAAGACAGCCGGAAACATTGCATATTTTTGATTGCCAACCTGTAGAAAAGTTGCCACCGGGGTCGGCTATACGAAACAAAAAAACCTTCTCTTCCCAATCCATCCTTGCCCCTCACGCACCGAAAATACAAAGGACGGACTTATACCCATGGAGTGGCAAATCACAAATGCGAACATCTATACAGATGAAGGGGTTTTGCGAGCCCATGGTTGCCTCATCCAGGGAGAACGCATTGCGCGCATCATTCCTCCGGGCGAAAGTGTAGCGGACGTTCCCACGCTCAATCTCCATGGGATGCATCTGTTCCCTGGCATGATCAATGGCCATGACTCCCTTCTGGCCACGTACCACGCCTTTCGCGGTGAACTTTTCCCATATCACAACTGGCTGGCTTATGATGGTGAATTGAAAGGTTCGGCCCTCTATCGTGAGCGCATGCTCTTTGACGTAAGCCTCCTCTATCAGCTCGGCGCGTACAAAAATCTGCTCCAGGGCGTGACCGGCGTTGTGGATCATATACCCGAATTTGTGCGAAAACCCTTTGAGGATAGGCAGCCAATCTCTTTATTAAAAAACTATGCCATTGCCCACTCGGTCTCGTCCTATTCCCTGAACTGGGGAGATGGTCTGGAAACTGAAATCGCTCGAAGCCAGCGGGAGAATATTCCGTTCATTCTGCATATTGCCGAAGGATTTGATCGAGAGAGCCGGGACTCCCTTCAGAAACTTCATGAGATGGGAGGCCTCACAGAGAGGACGGTTCTGGTCCATGGCCTCTCCCTTTCGGACAGAGACATTGACCTGATTGCCGAGGCAGGAGCATCACTGGTTGTATGCCCTGTCAGCAATCTCTACCTGTATGACCGGTTGCCACCTGTAAATCGTCTGCTCTCAGCCGGGGTGCGGGTGGTTCTGGGTAGCGATAGCGCTATGGCGGGATCCAGAGGATTACTGTTTGATCTGCAAACTTTCAATAGTCTACTACAGGATCATGGGGAAAAGAGCCTTTCTTCTGAGGAGCTCTTCCGTATGGTCAGTTCTACATCAGCCTCTGTTTTTGGCTGGGAGGATCGAGGCCGCGTCCAGGAGGGAGCTCACGCTGATTTTATGATTCTAAAAAATGGTGGCAGACATCCTCTGGAGGATCTGCTTCAGGCCGGCCCGGAGGATCTTTTTCTCGTCGTGTCCGGCGGAAGGCCGGTTTACGGGGATGGCTCATTGCAGGCGCTGTTTGACTCTCTTGAAGTAGAGTATGACAGCTTCCAGAGCCAGAGAGAGAGTCGTATCCTGGTCAGGGGGCTACAATTGATACTGGAACTTGTGGACGAATTGGAAGGATCCAGGAAAAGGTTTGATTTTATTCCTGATTTTCTGCAGATATAGAAGAAACTCATGCCCGTTACCAGATCATACACAGGCGGATCCATAGTATACTTCCAGGGTGACATGGGGGATGATATTTTTGTGCTCCACCAGGGTCGCGTGGTTCTCACATCCAACGAGCCAGGAAGTAATGATGAGATAAAAGAAGAGGTGCAGGCCGGGGAGTTTTTTGGTATCCGCTCCAGTCTTGGGCGATATCCAAGAGAAGAGACCGCGCAAGTAGTCGGAAAAACAATTCTCATTCAATTTTCCAGTACGGAATTCGAACAGTTTGCTATTAAGAACACGCGCCTTGTTATGAAGATGCTGCGTGTGTTTTCCAAACAACTGCGAAATATCCATCGCAGGGTAAGGGATCTCTTAAAAGCAGGTGTTGTGCATGATCCTGCATATGAATTGATGAACGTTGCGGAGTCCTTTTACAGATCGGGCAACAACGAACATGCAGTTTATGCCTTCGGTCGATACCTGGAACTTTATCCCGGGGGTGTCTACGGAGGCAGAGCAAAAGAGTTGATGGATATGGCAAAGGATGGCCAGGTTTTTCCCCACGGATATCCGGCGCTGGAGGTTGTTCAAGGAAGTCCTGTCGATGCGTTTCCCATGAACCTTGGTGGTAACCCCGGTGGGGGAGGCCATGACGGCCAGATCCGGAATCAGTTTTATGAAGGGTTGGATGCTTTCGGGAAAAAAGATTATTCCTCCGCCATACATCACTGGGAAAGTTGTGCGAGTGCATCGCTTTCCTCCAATCATCCAGATTTTGAATTCGTATCTCGTGCCCGTTTTGAAATCGGAAGAGCGCATTTTCATCTAGGTGAAGTTACAGCTGCCAGAGGCTCATTTACCGACTATTTAAAGAGTTATCCAACGGGTGATCATTTGAAAGACAGCATATTCCATCTGGGGCTCATTGCCGAAAAGGAGGGCGATAAGACCAGAGCTAAAGCTCTTTACGCCAAGGTAGTTACACTTCCTCCCAATGAGAGTTTGAATCAAGAAGCTCGAAAAAGAATCGAGGGATTGTGAGGATAGCGCAATGAGCAACATGCTTCTTCCTGAATCGCTTTTTGATAAATTCGGCAAAGTATACGAGCCCGGACAGCTGCTTTTTTGCGAATATGAACCGGGTTCTGAGTTCTATTTCATCCAGGAAGGTCGCATTAAGCTGATCAAAACCTTTGGTAGTTCTCAGAAAACCCTGGATATACTCACGGCCGGAGATATTCTCGGTGAAATGGCAATCCTGGAACAGGAGCCCAGAAGCGCCACAGCCATTGCTCTGGATCGTGTGCGTGTCTTGCAGTTCAACAAAAACAATTTTGAAACACTGATGAACAGCCAACCGCAACTGGCTTTCAAATTGTTGAATATATTTTCCCGTCGTATTTACGATGCCCACAGAAGATTGCAGATTTTACTTCTGGACGATGTTCAGGGCAAAGTCGCCGATGTTTTCCTCATGCTGGCCGAAAAAGATCCCAACTACGGTCACATTACTCAGATGCCCTTTGCGGTAACAGCGGATGACGTTGCCAACTGGTGCGGTCTCAGCAGTGATGAAGTTCAAAGAGTTCTCAACATATTTGGAAAACAGGGTAAAGTCGAGATCTATGCGGACAAAATTGTTGTAACCAACATCAATGACTTTGCGCGCCTCATTGCTACCAAGAAAAAACAGTTGTGGTAGTCCGTTTTTTGTATCGTTCAATCGAAAGCATTTCTACTATATGGAAACGTTTTTGCTTCGATCGGGAATGCTTGACCTGTCGCTCAGACTGAAGCCTGGTGTTATCTCTAAAGCAGTTGCCATACATTCCCATGAAAGACCATCATCCTTCCCATAACTCTTCTGGCGATTTTGCTCCCGCGCCCACACCTTTGTTCTTGTCAGCGTTTGATGTACTGGAGATGATTCCAGGGGTTGTTTTTACATTTCAACTCAGCGATCATCGATCCGGTGCCATGCCGTATGCTTCGGCCGGACTGCGGGATCTCATCGGTTTAGATCCCGGTGATGTGAAGGAGAATGCTGAAGCCTTTCTGAGTAAAATAGATCCGGAGCAAATTGAACCTTTTTTTGCTCTAGCTGAAGAGTCCGCAAGAACCATGACTCTCTGGTCTTTACAACTTCGCATCGATCACCCTGTAAAAAAAGAGGTCTGGATTCAGTGGAAAGCCAGACCGGTAGGACAGATCGGTGGCTGCTTCTGGCAGGGATACATGCATGACATGACTGATGCCAGGTGTGCTGAAGAGTCGTTAGCGCGTGTAGCGCAGGACTTCATAAATCTTGCCGAAGGTTCACCTGATTCAATCATTCGCTATGACTTAAGTGGGCGTATTCTTTTTTTAAATAGTAAACTGGCAAAGGATCTTGGTGTTGTTGCCCCGGAGATCATCAATAAACTACCCGGTGAAGTGTGGAGCGATGGCCGTTTTGCAGCCATCGACAAAGCCGTAAAACAGGCGATCGAGAATAATACAACTGTTACGGTCGAGTTCTGGAATGCCATCAGCACCCCGGATGCGCACTTTCATCATATTCATGTTGCTCCGGAGCATGATCAGAGCGGTAAGATCGTCGGTGCCGTGGCTTTCGGTCGTGATCTTACCGACTTCAAGCGCTCCGCCAGGTTTCTGAGAACGTTAATCAACACTCTTCCCGATCTTATCTGGCTGAAAAATAAAGAGGGTGTTTATCTAATGTGCAATGCCCGTTTCGAGCGTTTTTTTGGGGCCAGCGAAAGCGCCATTGTGGGCAAAACCGATTATGATTTCGTTCATACTGAGTTGGCAGATTCTTTCCGCGAACATGATCGCATGACAATGGAAGCCAATGCACCCACTGTCAATGAGGAGTGGGTAACGTTTTCCGACGATGGTCACAGGGAGCTTCTGGAGACAATTAAAGTTCCCATGCAGGATGGAACAGAAGCCATCGGAGTGCTGGGAATTGCTCGAAATATTACCGAACACAAACAGGTAGAAGAATCGCTCTGGAAGAGCGAACAGGCCTTTCGCAGCCTGGCTGAGAATTCACCGGAAAACATCATTCGCTACGATCTGCAATGTCGTCAGATTTATGCCAATCCGCACAGTCTTGAGGTATTAGACAAATTGCTGGGCCGGATCCCAGCAGGAGAGACTCCCAATGAGGCTCATCCCGATGGGTCTTTCCGGGAATACGAAGCGGCACTCAGACGGGTCCTGTCTACAGGCTGCACAGAGGATTTTGAGTTCATGCTGCCGGACGGAGGTGAGGGAGTGCAGTATCACATCATCCGGATGGCAGCGGAGAAAAATGAACGAGGTGAGGTTGTCGGTGGGATTGCTTTCGGTCGAGATATTACCGCGATTCGTGAGAGTGAGCACCGTTTGCGGCACTTTGTGGATAATCTTCCGGGTCTGGCCTACACCTTTCGAATGACTCCTGACGGGAAAGGAGTCTTTCCCTATGTCAGCGCAGGAGTAGAAGAGTTATACGGCATTAAACCTGAAGAGGCTCAAGGAGACATGGCACCCATCCACAGCCGGGCTCATCCAGAGGACAGGCCTGTCATCGAACAAGCCATTGCCCGATCCTCACAAACCAGAACACCGCTGCACATTGAAACCCGCATTGCTCCTCCAGGCTTGCCAGAGCGCTGGCTGGATGTGCGTTCTGTTCCTGTAGTGCAATCCGATGGAACCCTGCTGTGGTATGGAATTATGCTGGATATTACCCAACGTAAACTGGCCCAACAGCGCCTGTATCTCCTTGAATATGCCATGGAGCGCATTCTCGATGGTTCGCTCCTTGTGGACCGTGGGGGACAGATTCTTGATCTGAACAGTGCTCTGTGCAACATGCTTGGATACGCGAAAGAAGAGCTAAAAGGGAAAGCTATTTTTGATATTTCCCCGGACCTGACACCGGAGAACTGGAATATCCAGTGGGAAATCATTGAGGCCGCAGGTGGTGCCATGCAGCTGGAGACACATCATCTTACCAGAGATGGCCGCACCATTCCAACCGAGTTATCCGTCAGCATATTTGAGTTTGAGGCCAAATCGTACAACCTTGCCATTATCCGCAACATTTCCGAGCGAAAGGAGATCGAAGGACGACTTCGCATGGCGGCCAGCGTATTTGAGGCAGCCAGAGAAGGCATTGCCATTACCGATCCCCGGGGCGTTGTTCTGGATATCAATCCAGCTTTCAGCGATATCAGCGGTTATGGCAGGGATGAGGTACTGGGGAAACGACCGAATCTGATGGCTTCGGGACAACATGACAAAGCTTTTTACAAAGCCCTCTGGACGACTCTTTTGCGAGAGGGAGTGTGGTCCGGTGAAATCACCAATCGTCGCAAAAACGGCGAATTGTTCATCGAGCATTTGAGTATTATGGCAGTGCATGATGAAGCCGGATATGTAAAGCACTATGTGGGTATTTTTTCCGATATCAGCCTGCTCAAGCAGCATGAACAGTATTTACAACATATAGCACAGCACGACGCGTTAACTGATCTTCCAAATCGAATGCTTCTGACGGACCGGTTGTATCAGGGTATAGCTCAGGCTCACAGATCCGCCCAGATGCTTGCTGTGCTTTACATTGATCTGGATAGCTTTAAGCCCATCAATGATAGCCATGGTCACGAAATAGGCGACCGGATGCTCGTGGAAGTTGCACGCAGGCTGTCGGAGAGTCTACGCGAAAGCGACACAGTAGCGCGTATGGGGGGGGATGAATTCGTCGTCCTTTTGAGTGGCATTTCTGACGTCGGAGAATGTGAGTTTATTGTCCATCGCTTGCTGGAGATCATTTCCCGGCCCTTTATGCTGGATGGAAATTCTTTGAATTTAACCGCTTCCATAGGTATCAGCCTCTATTCGGACAAGGGCAGCGAAGATGCCGATACTCTTCTTCGTTATGCTGACCAGGCCATGTATTCGGCGAAAACGGCAGGTCGCAATCAGTTCGTTTTTTATGACTCCTCTGCACAGTCCAGGGTGCGTAATTACAATCAAACCATACATGATCTGCGTCAGGCGTTGCATGAAAATAGGATCTCGGTCTATTATCAACCTATCATCGATATGGCGACGGAGCAGGTGATTAAGGCCGAAGCGCTTGTACGATGGATTCACCCGGTGCTGGGGATGGTACCGCCATCTGAATTTATCCCCGTAGCCGAGAATGGCGGCCTGATTCATGAGATTGGCGATTTTGTTTTCAGAGAAGCTGCACGAGTAGCGCATACTTTGAATAGCTATGGTTCCAGCAGTGCCAGAAGCCGGATACGAATCAGCGTAAACCGCTCTCCACGTCAGTTTTTCCACCGAAACGGTGTGAATATCATAAAAAACTTTCTGAATGAAAATGATATACCTGGAGAATTGCTGGTAGTGGAGATCACCGAGGGGTTGCTTCTGGATGACAGACCGGAGGTGATCCAGCAGTTGAAGCAGTTGCACGCCATGGGAATCGCAATTTCGCTAGATGACTTTGGGACAGGTTATTCGGCGCTCTCCTACTTGAGGAAGTTTGATATTGACAACCTTAAAATCGACCGTTCTTTCATCCGGGATATTGTGGATGATCCCGGTGACCGGGCCATAGTCGAATCCATCATAGTCATGGCCAGACGTCTCGGTATTCAGGTGATCGCGGAAGGGGTGGAGACGAGGCAGCAGGCAGATATATTGAAAGCTGCCGGATGCGACATGGCGCAGGGCTATTTTTATGCCAGACCCATGCCCGAAGACGAGTTTCTGCGCTTCGTGATGAGCTTTCCCGGTGAATCGTCTTAGTTGCGTGGGAATCCTTTCAGTCTACAAATCATTTTTAATTCGATCTTTGAATATGAGTATTAAACTTCTGTAAGAAACAATCAGGCTCAGAAAAAGGTTCAATAATAATAATATCAGTCCCATAGCATAAAAGTAATCAGCCACATTTCCAATTCCGAATTTTATGAACCTGTAGAGAATATCCACATAGAAGAAATCGATCACATAATAGGGAGGATGAAGGTTGTCCAGCAGATTGGAAAGACCGGAAGCCAGCATAATAGCCAGAGGCCAGCGATAGCGATTTTTTTTTGCATAGTAAAGGAGTACAGATAGTAAGGAAAGAAACCCCAGCGGACGAAGAAACCTGAATTTTTGAGAAAGCTCCAGGGGAAAACTGGTCCGTGTTACAATGAAATTTACAGCGACATTGAGCAAAAAGAATAGCAGAAGCCCCCATATGATTTTGTAAAGATTTTTCACAGACATACGTGGGGCGACAAGAAGATAGATGGATATGATTAAATACGAAAGAGATACCAGTATAGATAAAAGAAACGGATCTCCACCCGATCGGTTAGACTGGAAGAGAGCGAGGGCAGTACTACCCAGACCCTCGCGATTGTAGGTTAAAAAAAAATAGATTCGCTCCCCTGACACCGGGATTGTTTGCTCAAAAGGAAGCGTTACGAAAGCGATCCATTTGGTAAGTTGATCCAGAGCGATAATACTGATCATTCCAATCAAAAGCGCCCATGGAATTCTCTTTCGATCGATTGCCAGCATCGACTACTTTTCCTGTGAAAAGTAGTATTCAAACTTTAGCTCTTCACCCTTCTCCCGGGGTCGATAATCGTTTAAAAACTTCACTCTCTGGCCCAACGGTGGATGACCGGCCCGAAAGATAGTATAAAGCATGCCCGGATAGGGATTGGCCAGATTCTCTTTTTGTAGTTTCAAGAAAGCGGTAATCCCTGAATCATTCAATCCCGTAAGCTCCACGGCAAATTGATCGGCCTCTTTTTCCAGATAACGGGAAAAAGCATTCTCCATAGGAGAAGTGATCAAGCCGGTGAAGTTCAGTGCGAAGAGAAGCAATGGCAAAGAAGCAAAGACACTCAGATCCTGAAATCCCAGCCTGGATTTATATTTTTGAAGCAACCATAGGCTCAACCGGGATACGAACAGCAAACTTCCCGCAGTTAGAAGAGAGTAGAAAAAAAGCGAAAGCATTGTATGGTTCAATACGTAGTGCCCCAGCTCATGTCCCATGACGAAGAGCACTTCGTCATCGTTCATATTTTTTAACAGAGTGTCCCAGATTACAATTCGTTTTGTCTGGAAAAGACCGGAAACGGAGGCATTCATTTTTTTCGTATCACTGCTTCGCAACTCTTCGTATACCCGCTTTTCCTGAACGCCCGCCTTTTGCGCAAGGTTGAGCACTTTCTGCTCCAGTTCCCTGTTCTCCATGGGAACCGATTTGTAAAACAGTGGGCTGATGAAAACAGGAGATACCACCAGAATAAAGAGGTAAAAAGGTACTGAAAGGATTCCGCCAACAAGCCACCAGCGACGGGGGAACTTTTTTAAAACCAGATAAAAAATCCATAAAAATAGCGCTCCACCTGCTATCTCCACGCCCAGACCTGTCAGGGAGTGCTGCAGAAAACGGGGAAATGTCTGAATGGAAAGCCCGAAATAGCGGTCCACGGCAAAGCTTTTCACGACTGCGTATGGAAAAAGAACTATATACTCTATCAGTATATAAAATATCATATACAAAAGAAATATAATATACCAGCGCATACGAGGGAAGCTACTTGCGAAAGGGATCTGGTTGGTTATAGTCTGGGCAAATTTTTCCAAC
>JBNLFC010000062.1:0-12172 GCA_050305335.1 Leptospirales bacterium | reverse complement strand
CGCCGGGCAACACGTCCGGTCACTCCGGCGGGCAAAAAGTTCTCCTGGCCCATGCGGGCCGGGGGACCGGACACCAGGGGGGAGAAAATGTGTAAATGTCTGGATAAAATTAGAGAAGAGCTAAAAAAACGAGTCGAGGATAATGGAGATAAATTCATCGGACTCGATGCAACGCTAATCATGATGGATGGGTCCCCAAACAAACCTATCATGCATTACTCGTATCACAAAAAAACAAAAGGTGGATTTTCAAAGAAAAGTTTCACTGGAAATATTCTTCCATCCTATTGTCCATTTTGTGGGGAAAAATATACAACGAAACGAACTCCTACAAATAAAAAAAGGAGGTGATAAAAAATGAGAAAAACAGTGATCGCGATCTCGTTGGTCGTCACGCTCGGACTGGGTTGTATCCAGACTGAAGCTTCCGACGCCGACACATCGCAGAACATTGAGGCACTCTGGCTGTTGTGGTTGATCATGCAGCAAGAGCAACAAAAATAGGTTAATCTATTCCCCTTGTTTCGGCAAGGGGTTTTTTATCTCATCTCTTTATTCCGCGCGAAATTCTCGTACCATTCTGCATCAGCTCCGATTGCACTTCTGAGCCAGCTCCCGTCAGGATCCTGCAGCACCCATTCATGTGGACCTGACGTAGATTTTGATTGATCATAATTCAATTTTGGATGATTTATTGGCAGGTTGGCAGGATCCTGACGATTAATATAAAACCATCTATTATGCCCACCGGCAGCGCATTCTCCACGCCCGTGCTTTATTCCGATTGCCAGGGGCATTCCTATGGTTATATTTCCCCATTTGAGTTGCTTCCAGAGTCCGGAATCAGTAAACAAGTCATTCACCAGGGACCAGTCAATTTTTTTAATCGCATCCGCCCGAATGCACATCTGATACATACAGGAGCTGGTTTCAGGATGTTTTTTATACCACACGAATTTTTCTTCCGCATGATAAAAATAGCTTTCCCCGATCCCGAATATCTCCGGCTCTTCTGAAATCTTCCACTCATTGACCATCGTCTCGATATAGTTCGATGGATAGTAGTCATCATCCTCCATGAAAAATATCAGATCACATTTATTTTCCAACTTCTTTAGCCCGACTCTATATCGATCTGTCAGGTCGTATTGGAATCGCTTCTGGGGGTAATCGACAATGAGATGTTCTACCGGAACGGTCTGACGAGAGACATAGTATTTACATCTTTCCAGAAAAGCAGGACGTGTTCCGCGGGTTGGTGTGATTACTCCAATTCTCATTTGGAAAATGGTCCTTTTTGTATTAAATCAGAGATATCTTTAGATATATTCTCAGAATTTTCGAATATATCCCTCATTTTTTGTCTTACCCTTTTATCCTGTTTATCCAGTTGCATTCCTAAAAGATGAGCACAGAATGCTCCGGCCATAATCCAAAATGGAAGGAAACATAAAAAACGCAATTCAAATTCACTCAAAGTTCTCATAAATTTTTACCTCTTTAATTTTTATCGGCACCATACACTCGCATGCTTCACAGTCCATTCCACGGTTTTTCTCAAGCTATCTCGGAAATCGACAGGAGATTTCCATCCTGCGTTTTTTAATTTCGATCCGTCCAGGGCATACCTGCGATCATGCCCGGCGCGAGCAAGTGTGAACGGTACGAATTCATATTTCAGATTTCTTCCGCAGATTTCGGCGACTGTAAGAGCCATAGTGAGATTGTCCACCTCCACATCCCCTACGACATTCCATCGATCGGGCATAGTTACCTGTCCATCATAGATTATCGGTGATGTGTTGCGAAGGAGAAACAATACGGCATCTGCCGCATTCCGGCAATGTAGATAATATCGTTTACCAATGTCATCTGGAAATCCATGTATCTGTACGGTCTCTCCTCGCATAACTCGCGAGATTACCAGAGGCACAAATTTCTCCGGGTCCTGGCGCTCCCCGATCAAATTCATGGTGTTCGTGATCACGATTGGCACCGCATAGGTGCGCCAGTAGGATATTGCCAGAGCTTCCTGAGCCGCTTTTGATGCAGAATATGGATTGCTGGGAATAATCGGGCTCCACTCGGGAAAATTTACTCCATCTTCAGCCGGACCATACACCTCATCAGTTGAAAATTGAATGAATACGGATGGCTTTACCTTTCTGGCATATTCCAGCATGTTCAACTGGAGCGATATATTGTTCATCACGAATGGAACCGGATCATCGATGGACCGGTCTACATGAGATTCTGAAGCGCAATTGATTATGTAATCCACCGGTCCGATCTTATTAGCCAGTCTATCGGAAATTGGCGCGGAAAGATCGTGCGTGTAAAATCCGTATCTTTGTAAAGACTCAGGATGACCGGTATCGATTCGGAGAGAATCTCCACGATGCCGCAGAGAGTCAATGCCGATGATTTTCCAATCAGTATTCTCAAGGAAATGATCAACAATGTGAGCTCCGAGAAATCCGGTCGATCCCGTGATAAGAACAGTTTTCATACTGATACAATTTCCCCTTTGAATCCATTTTCTCTCAATTTCTGTTCCATGGCCGGAACAATGTTTCGAGATAGAATAATTGCAGAATCAGCATTTTCCACATTTTCCCGTGAAAATTCCTTGATTTCAATCCCAACACCACCAAGCCATTTACCGATTTTCGGTTTCGCATTTTCTACAATGTATTGCAACTTTGAGCAATCAATCTGATTCAGTATAACCGATGTTTTTGCCGATGAAGTTACACCTATCGAAAATCCTTCCATCGAATCTATTTTGCTTTGAATATATCGCAACTTATTTTCAACTTTGTCGCTGAATTTATCGAAATCCCATTCTGTTAGTTGATGTCCTGCAACAATCGGAGCCTCTGCCTTTTTGAACCAGGCACGAATATAGCCATGATGAATTGAGATCGGCTCCACTTTTGTCAATGTTAATCCATGCATTCTACCTAGTATCTGGAGAGCCCTTTCACTGAAATATGAAAGATGCTCATGATAGACTGAGTCGAACTCACAGTTTTTTACCAGGTCATACCCATGGCCGATCTCAACAACAAAAACTCCATGATCAGCCATCGCCATAGAAACAGCCTCAAAAAACTGATGCACATCATCCACATGCCCGACAACATTTGTAGCGACTACTACTCGGGCTCTTCCATGCATCATTTTAATTTCGCTCGCTGTTTCAATTCCCCAATAGTTTTTAAATTTATGAAAATCATCGGGAGCATCCGCTATGGCACCTGAAGAGGGATCGACCAGAATTGGAATTATTCCAGGCTTCTCTTTCAAAAATTCGATGAGAAATGCTCCATCATTTCCAGCAATATCCAGAATTTTGTCTCCTGCTAAAACATCGCATTCCCTCACAATTGCGCTTGAAAGATCTCTAAAATGATCACATAGCATTTTAGACACCGAGGAACGATATGTATATTCTGAGTAGAGGATGTCCGGATCAACAACGCATGAAATCTGAATATTTCCGCAATTTGGACAGTGTGTAAGAAGAAGAGGATATTGTTTAGCGTTTAAAGCTTCATTACGGGATGAGTGGAGTTGATTCGCAATTGGCATGAGTCCATAATCGTAAAATGGAATCATCTGCATATCGCATACGCGGCATGTTGGTTTATATCTCAATTGTGAACCAGTAGTGCGCCGAACACCCGTTTCATTTTGTCCCATCCGCCATTCCTCTGTGCTATAATATTGAGATAGTCCCAGTCGCTTGAATGTCGAGTGCTGGGCCACCCCGCATTACTTGCTATATCTGCCCTGATCATTGCGGCAGCGCAATCAATTTTTCCCTGTTCCGGTCCTGTATCTATAATTCCATATCCATCAATGGAGTGTCCATCAACGATTGTACCATTATAATTCTCTCCTCCCTGATAATTGTGCACCATCAATGAGCAATAAGACCCGATTAATTCTCGGTTTTCTTCCAATGGTCTTATAAGTTTTTCAACAAAATAAGGAGCATGGTAATTGTCATCGTTTGTGATTACAACATATTTTCCTTGAATATCTCCCGAGCGGATCTTCTGTAGCCATTTGATTCGAATCGGATGGCCATATTCTTTTTTTCGAGTTTCAGTCTCGATGAATTTTACTCGATCATCATCAAAACGCGGAAATGTCGCCGGTGCAGCTCCATCATGCACAAGATGCAATTCCCAATTTGAGTATGTTTGAGCGATGAGGCTCGATACAACTACCGGATATTTGTTGTATGCAGGAGCGATGAAAATCACTTTTGCCGGAGGAAGTGAAATTTTCCACATCTTCAGAAATTCCATCTCTCTGTCTGGCCATTTTATTCCACCACCCCCCGAGTCCCACATCGGAGATGATGGTACAGGAGATACCTGGACGATGTTCAAACCCATATTGTGAATCTGGTGGAAGAGACTGAATTTCCCCCTGTGCTCGAATTGATAACAATCATCTTTAGTCCGAATTGGATCAACCTCGAATACAATTCGTTCAAGAGTTTCCCGTCTCATGCAAAATCCAGTTGTGCGCACATGTTTACGCACCTGTGGGCTAATCTCGTAGCATGAGAGGCCGACTTTAATATCGTTAAAAGGTTCTATGAATTCTTTCACTAACGTGTCGCGCATAGGGAATGTGTCGTCTGTTGACCAGAGAAGATAATCAAAATCGTATTTGAACCCATGCAACCGTTTCCGGCAAACATCCTGAAAAGCTCCTATGTCCATTCCCTCATTTTTTCGTTGGATGTAAGTCACCCCGGCAGAATAGCAAATATCTTTGATTCGGTCGTGTGGTTCATTATCGTGAACATTATGGATGATACGCAATTCTGCGTTTTCTATTTTCGCTTTCGACCATGCCTCAACCCATCGTTCTACGTTTTGTTTTCTGTTATGCGCAACTACTGTGACGACTGTTTTAACCATCATTCCCCCTTAAAACTCTGACTTGCAATTCTTAATTTCGAAACGTTTCGTTCCACCGCTTTCACCTGATTCATTGAAGCATTAGCTGATTGATATAATCGTGTCATAGCCCGCATCACGGTATCTATTCTGTGATATGCCTCTTTCGTTTCTGCGATAAGAGAATCAATATAATCCAATTTTGTATTGATCGATTTCGATCTCTCTTCAATCTCTTTCGCTCTCTGGCTCAATTCATACTCTCTGTCATTCAGAGATTTCATATACTGGCGTAATGATTTCCGGGCGTTTCTATTTGCCCTGATTTTTTCTCTCTTCCTGATTCTGGTTCTATATTTAGTATTTAAGAAATCTAAAATCCACATATATTACCTCTTCATGTGCTATATTTATTCTGTCTCATTCGGAAGCGCAAGCCTTATTCCATGCTCAGTCAACGCCCATACTCGTATTTTTTCCTGATATTCCTCTCGCTGAACTGTGCTCATCTGTGAATAATCCACAATATTCCATTTTCCTTTGTCATCCATCCAGCAGGCAAATTTTGCCTTCAGGCGAACATGCAATGAGGTCTCATCCCATCCCCATGTGCGAGCCAGAACTCTGACGATACATTTCCAGTAATACCCCCGCTGAGGATCGCTGCCAGGTTTTTCAAATTTTCTAACAATGACTTCAAGGTCTCCTCGTAATTTGTTGACGTATTCATTGAATTTATCAATCTCAAATATTCGTAATCTACCATTATTATTTTCCGCCTTCCAGATAGGGATAGAGTCTTTCATTCAACCACCCCAGCACGAATATTCCTCAAGCATGGCCTCTTCGGGAGTCAGTCCACGACTGAATTCTAAATGCTCTTCATTACTCAAACATTCAGACATTTTTTGCATTAATCCTGGAACTTTTTCAAAGAATTTATTGTCATATTCACATTTCCATTCTTCTATGTTTGTTTCATCAAGTTTTAATTCGCTTTTTGTCGACATGTAATCTACCCTCCATTCCATCCAAAATCAATTGACCAAATTCACGCAATCCGTTACGTATCAGCCAATCTGCCCTACTTGTGGGTCTTTTATTCACATCGAATAAATTATGATGCGTACGGCATAGTGATACAATCCATTTCACATCGTCCGGCCTGTACCAGTGAAATGCAACATTTCTCGGGAGAAGATGCGCTCCGTTCAACTCCATCCCGTCTCTCGGGCCACGTCCGCAAATTCGACACATGTGATTATCTCTCTCCTTTGCCTCTCGGATAGCTGTGTTTATTCGTTTAGTTCTATCGTGCATTTTTCCCTCGGAAACCTTCGCATAATATCAGTTATATGCAATTGGCTTAACTGGTTGTGTTCATGCATCCTGCACTCGAATATCTATTATCAGGATCTAAAACCTGTTTTGCAAAATGCTCTTTCAACTTATTATGCAAATACATTTTATCGGATAAAGGCAAGTAATGTCTGTTCAATGTCAGAGACATCATTCCATTACACACCCAGATCACCTGTGATTTTTTTACATTGACCAATTCATAGTATCCTTTCTCCCATTCCCAATAGGTATCAAGCATAGCGGAACAGAACATTTTAATTTCCTTTGATGCAAACAATTCTATTATCTTTACATGCTCCCGGCATCCTGACTTCGCTCAATTTATTTTAATTCACGCCAACTGAACATAACTGGACGTTTATTGCTCCGGGGATTACATCCCCTCCGGGCTGCGCCAAATTTCCTTCGGAAACCTCAATAAACACATCACGTTATCTGCTCATTTCCTCGCTCATCGGCGTGGTTTATACAATGAACATCCGAAATCGTGGTCTGTTATAATCTCTGAAAGATATCCTCCTTCCCACCCCGAAACAATTTCATATTGGATATGGTCATTTGATTTTATCTCATTGCATTTGCCATCATTGTAATCAAAATACGAGTGGTCTATCTTGTTCCAGTGGTTGCATGTTTCACAGCTCCCAGTCTCTTTGTCTCGCTCGGAATTTTTAGATAATTGAGGTTTGTAGGTTTCGCTCGACAAGCTCGCTGCACCCAAACAGTTAGCGATCTTTTTAGCTACTTCATAAAAATCACTTTCTGAAACACCATATTTATTTATAATATAATCATCCATATATATTTGATGATCATATAATATCTTCAAAATCTTATCTTTCATTTCTCACCTTCCACACCGTAAATATTCTTGCCCTGCTACCCTCTCCTGTAGTCACCATTGCAGACAGAATACATTTCGCTCCAAACTTAGAACCATTTGGCCATTTCCAATCCAGAACACCGACAAGGCCACCTGGTTTTACGATGCGCAATGATTGTTTAAGTGTTTCATTCAATGAAGGAAAAAGTTCTGGTCCTGGCTCATAGTTTTTAGATTCCTCTTCTGAGTACGGAAGATCAATGATGATTGCAGATGGGGCATCATATAACCATAGTTCTCCGTACGATACCATGAGTCTGTCTTTAGTTGGCAAGATATTACACATATCTCTAATATCCATTAGTATATCTGGTTCCACCTCTGGATCAAGATCGATTCTAAAATCATTCGGACCATATCCTGATAGTGGCATGCCACCCGCTCCATTGTAAGTGTGCGCCATACCTCCCGGAATGTGCCAGATTGACTCTTCTATTCGACCACCTGTCAAAACGTTTCGCGCACGTTCGAGAAATCCAGCTGGGTAAGCGCCATAGTATTTAATTTTACTTCTGGCTAAAATCCATACATCTGAAATTGGTCTAACTGATCCCATCTATCTGTACCGATCCCTCTTTAATATTCTCAAGCAGCTCTGCAACATGGCATTCTTCCGCTGGTATTGTATCTCCATCTTTCATCATCAACTTGAAGGACAAGATGTCAAATTCTCCGATTGGTATTTTTCCAAAAACTTTTCTAGTCTCAATCGGATCTATACCGATAACATCAATAAGATAATTTAAATCCTCGCTTTCATTAAGAATAGCGGATTTAACTAAACATGTAATCGGGTCTATATAAAGAATTCCCCACGATGAATGCAATATCAATTCTTTCATTATTTTACCTTCACGCAATGTTCGGAAGCGAATTTCACTTTTTTATTTTCCCACCCATACTGTGTAGTATGAAACTTTCCGCCATTGATATGCATGCTTAAAATGCGATTGAATTTAGAATTTTTTTTTCCGATTTTATGAACGTTGCGCAGGTGAATTTTCATCTGTTCATTATCATTGAATTCCGGCTTATCATTGCAAGTAAGACATTTGTAAATCTCATATTCATGATTTCTTTTCATGCTCATCTCCAAGCTCATTTCAGTATTCTTCCCCGGACCTGATTCGTCTGTCGATTTCAGCAGCGAGTAAAGCGCCGGCGCGCTTCAAGGTTTACCACCTGCACTTTCCCGATGACACTTCCTGAAGATGCGTAGATCTTCCACGGAGATATTTAATTGACGATTGCTTTTCCATGCGCTGAAAAAGACGCTCAAAAACTTCTCTCTTGAGAATCTTTGGTTTTGATTTTCTTTTTAGCATCTTGTTGATTGCTACTCGCGTTATTTCGTGCATTATATCCTCTTAAATTCTATAACCCACACCAATGGATTTTTATCCCACGATCCTGATCCATTTATTGATTCCCACAGTAGTTGATATGCAAATACTGGATTGTTAGTAGATGAAATGCCATTCAATGAATTTAATGATTTAATTAACCATCTGTCATTGTGACCTTCACGCCCTGGAGTAGTTTCAATCCCTTCTGCAATCGAATCCTCTTCGCTGATTTCCTGCAGCCGTTCTACTCGTACGTTTGTGATCTCAAGATCTATTCGGCTTAATTTGCGTGGCATAAACATTGATGGACGCCACTTTCCGCGCAATTCATCAGTTGCCGAAGGACCAATCATCCCTCCCGCTTGATACCAGATGCATTCACCATCGCATTCACGGGGAGGTATACTATCATACGCCTTTGATGTTGCCCAGCATTCCTTGACCCATATTCTATCTCCAATTTTTCCATATGGGCAATAACTTAATAATATATTATCATATGGTTTGCAAACTTCAAGATTTATTAGAGCAAGAGGATCATTTTTGACCAATCTTCTCGTCATTGTTTGTCTGCCATCCAAAATAGCGCGAACATTCGAACCGGAAAATATTATAGGCATTTCTTTCACTTCCATCTCTCAAACTCCTCTTGAGTTACTATATCCATCAGTCCGTTGTTCCATTTCACCCAGACAAAACCGCTGGGAAGCATAATCCATTTTACGATCTTTGTTTTTACTTTGCACACTTCTGGCATCCTTCGCATTCAAACTTGTACAGCGATCGATTCGACTCGATTCTCTCCAGTTGATCTGCTGCATCTCGTACAATTTCCGTATACATTGCTCCAAACATTGCACTATGCCGCAAAACTGATATGCACAAAACCTGTCTGGAGCTGTATTGATCAGCGTATCTTTTCAGTTCAGATTTATGTGCCCCGCGCTTAATAGCCTCTTGAAACCAAACGTTCATGATCCTACGATGGTCTGTGCACTCAGCCACTGTGCGCATCTATCCCCCTGTTCCACCAACACTCAGCTAAAATAGGATCCATGTCTCCGATTTCCGGGAGTACATAATTAGATTTAGATCTTAGATCATGAGATATATTAGCCCGGACACTATCCGGACGTTTTCCGGACAAATTGCGGACACTATCCGGACGTTTTCTCATGTCCGGATTCATCCTGGACGCCTGCGGTTTCACTGCCAGAATTCGTTTAGCATGAATGCGGCGGCCTTTCCCGTAGCCAGTTATATCAATTCGCCCAGATTCCACCAGGGATGCCAGCCATCGCCGAATAGTGCGATCGGTAACCCCAAATTCGGTGGCGTAGTATGCATTGCGGGCGAAGGCTCCTCTACCATTGTCCAGGGCTCTGATTGTTTCCAGCAGTTTTTCCGGTCCGCCAGTTTTACGTTTTTTTGGCTGAGGTTTGTGAAATATGGAAAACAATTTTGATATCATCTCGATATGGCCTCCGCTACTATCAGACCGACTATAACAAGGACAAGAAAAAACAGAAACAATCCTGTTGCCAATCTCTCACGTCGCCTCATTGACAATGATTCTATTTCCTCCTCTGTTTCCTGATATGAGAATTTCCGATTCCGTTGATCCATAAATTTACCCTCCTATTCCGTTGCCAGTGTTCGCACCAGTCGGTGTGTTTTTTCAATTTTCCATTGCAATCTATAATAACTTCTCTCTGTTCCGCGCTCATCACTATGCCGGTGTCGCATGAGAAACACCATTCACGTATTCCATCAGAATCAACATGATAAATCATTTATCTTCCAGAGATTTTTCAACAACCGCTCGCAAAATGTCTCTCCATTTGCGCCACCAATCCAATGCGTCTGAATCCATGCAAACTATTTGGTCATCATTGAAATCCCACCAGTCCTCTATTAGATGCGATTCGCATCCTATCGAAAGTATTTTGGATGTCCAGCACACCATCCATGTATCACACTGCATTGAATATACATCTACCATGTTGCCGATCGCATGAGTTATTTTGATATCGCTGAGATCCGCACGTCTGAGATTCGCACCGCTGAGATCCGCATCGCCGAGATCCGCACCGCTGAGATCCGCATCGCCGAGATACGCACCGCTGAGATACGCACCGCTGAGATTCGCACCGCTGAGATTCGCACCGCCGAGATACGCACCGCCGAGATACGCACCGCCGAGATTCGCACCGCCGAGATTCGCACCGCTGAGATCCGCACCTCTGAGATCCGCACCGCTGAGATCCGCACCGCTGAGATCCGCACGTTCCCCGTCCGGATTACCAATCTTATACAATCTATGTTTTTCTATAATTGCTTTAAGTTTTTCTATCTCCACTTCTCACCGTCCTATATCAATTGTTTTACGGCAATCATCTAAGCGCGGTAACAAACATTCCCGACAAAGCCCAGCTTGATAGATTTTCACCTCTGCGCCGCATTCCCGGCACCGCTCCGGGACGAGTGCCTTATTTAGGTGTTCCTCGAAGCTCATCTCCGATTTAGTTACCCGGCTAACCTTCTGACGGTTAATCGGATGGACGTGGGGTAACAGAGTGCAGACGCGCACTTTTCGAAAGTTTTTCATACACATACCTCAGCCTGGTTTTTTTATCTTGATCCTGGGGCCATGTTCACAATAGAACTCTATAGCCTCCTCGATAATCTGGTAATCCTTTCCAGCATCACCGTGCCGGGCAAAATACACCCGGGCCGCACGTTTAAGTGCATCCACAGGATGCCAGGCAAGTTTTCTCTCAATGTCTTTCATTTTTTTTGACATGCGGACAGGATAGCATTATCTGGATTTTTTTCAATTATTTTTTTCTATAATTTTAATTTTTTCGTTGCGAATTTCTTCTATATATTGTATTCTGATTCTGGATCTGAATTTTTTTTTGTCTGTACTGTTAAATTTTTTAATTTTTTTGTTGATTTTATTCCGATCCTGTCGTATAATATAGATAGAGAGCGGGGGAACAAACGATGAAAACACTCAAACAATTAAATAACAGCGATCTGGCTAAAAAACTGAAAATAAAATTCTATCGCGTTGGCGGTCGGATTCAATATACCGTCCGAGGTCAGATCAGCAAGCACATAGCTGGCACCATTCGTGAGGCCAGCTGGATGCTGGATCTCGAATGGCAATACAGTGCAGAGCGTTGTAGCCTGCTGAGTGTAGCGTGAGCGGGACCGCATCCCGCAAATAAACAGAGGAGAACAACGATGGAAATTAAATCAGGCGATTCTTACATCAGATTTTCTCAGTCTGATATGGATGACAATGAACTTGTCATTGACAATGTTTTCGTTCAAAAAATTGAACGTGGTCGTGGAATCGGCAGATCACTCGTATCATCCGTGATACAATACGCAGAGGAAAACGATTATGCAACGATTGGATTATACGCCGAACCGCAGTCGAATGATGGGTTGGATGGAGACTCACTCATCGAATTTTATTCGTCGATGGGGTTTCGTTCCGATAGTGATGACAACCAACTGATGACGTACCGAGTTTAAATCGCACCAGCCCCGTCACGGCGGGGCAATGGAATCCCGCCGGGCAACACGTCCGGTCACTCCGGCGGGCAAAAAGTTCTCCTGGCCCATGCGGGCCGGGGGACCGGACACCA
>JBNLFC010000061.1:0-12220 GCA_050305335.1 Leptospirales bacterium | reverse complement strand
AAACTGGAAGAACAGCTTCTGAAAAAAAATCAGACCGTTGATGGCTTGCGGGAAAATTGAAAAATGCCCCCGGCTTTGATCTGGCTTATAATCCGGGGAAAAGGCCGAGCGAGACGATTGACAAAAATTTATTTTTTTATAAAATATTTTTTTTAATAGAATTTATTTTAACCAGAAAGAAAAATGCCGCCGTGAACGTCCCTTCGGGCCTCTCCTCCGCCCTTACTTTTTTGTGGGAGTTGTATGACGATCTGGAGCGGGAGACGCTATCCTTCCAGAACCGGTGGACACTCCGTTGCCCTCCCCTGTGCGGCCACTGCTGCAACCGACCTGCCAGAAACATTGAAACAACACTACTGGAGATGCTCCCCGTGGCTATGGAGATGGTTTCAGCAGGCCGGCAGGAAAACCTTCGTATGCTTTTCATCGGGAAAAAACCGGAGGAAGAGCCATGCCTTTTCTATCAATTTCAAGATAATCCAGACCAGGGACAATGCTCGATTTATGAAAACCGGGCACTGATCTGTCGTCTTTTCGGTTTTTCAGGGCAAATCGATAAATATGGGAAACCGCGGATTGCTTTATGTAAAATGGTCACAAAAGAGCATTCCACCATTCCATCCGCATTCTTAACGATGGCTGAAGAGAGTCTTCCCTTTCCGATCTTCACACACTATGGAACAAGATTAAAAAACCTGTATCCCCGGGCCACCGATCAGCTCTATCCCATCAATATCTCATTTTTAATGGCACTGGAATACATCGAAAGCTACACAGATTTGCTCTCAATTGAGACGCACTCAGCAAGTCCGAAAAAGGGTCAATTTTCTTAGCTTCAGAACCAACAATATGGTGATGACTGCCAGAACCGTGAAAGAAGAGAGGCTCACGAAAAATCATAATGGTAGCCAATGGAAAATAGTTGATTCACTATAGCCATGGCAGGTGGTCGATTTGAAAACCTCTACAACGAATTTTTACTTAACAACCGAAGCGCTTTTCAACTTAAAAATTTTCACTTTTGTATTATCATTTTTTTCTGCAATAATGGCAGGAATGGAATTTCTCGTGATATCCTTTCCCGCCGGTCTGGTAGGAGGAATTACAGAATATGACAGGGCCATCACACCATGGATCGAGATCTCCTGTGGCGTTTATCTTTCCGTTTCCCTGATCCTGGGAATTTCCTTCGCATTGTTGCAACTTCGAAAGTTGAAGAAGGCATTGGCCGCTACTCTTTTTTTCTTATGCCTCACCGTATTTGCTGCCACTCTGTTTACAATACACATCGCGCTGCCTTACTACTTGAAGCATATTCTGCATTTAAATGCAGGAGCTGGAGGCTGAAACCACCATTGAGGTGTTTCAAAGTGAAAGATAATTGCTCGAACAGGTCCGGATACTACCCCGGAAGTACGTGGTAATAGCCTCCACGTTCTACCACATGCAATTTTATATCAAATAATGCACTGAGCATGGAGTCGGTCAGGATCTCTGTTTTTGCACCATCGGCAAAGACCTTCCCTCCTTTCAAAAGAATCACTCTCTCGATCTCCGGTGGAATTTCATGAATGTGATGAGTAACCAGCACAACTGTCTTACCTCTTTGAATCAATTTTCTCAATAAGTCGAGATAGTGAAAAGTGGCCTCCACATCCAGACCACTCGTGGGTTCATCCAGCACAATGCACTCGGGATCATGAATGAGAGCTCGCCCCAGTAGAAATCTGCGCTGCTCACCCGTTGATAGAATGCCGTAAGGTCTATCTTTCAAGTGAAACACTCCAAGGTCCTCCATGGAACGTATGGATATATTTCGCATATCGTCAGTTGCGTGATGACAGGGCCAGATTCCCACACTGGAAAAAAAACCTGATAAAATCACCTCCTCGCCGGTGGTATCGGGATCATACTCAAATTGCAGCTGATTGGATACAATACCCAGACGATGACGAAGCTCCCAGAGACTTTCGCAGGAATCATCGAAAAGCCTTACAACAGTGTCAGAACCTGCATAAGGATAGATATCTCTGGTAATAATCTTGAGCAAGGTAGATTTACCTGCACCGTTGGGGCCTATAACAGCGGTCGATTCTCCATCTCTAATTTTCAATGAGAGGTCCAGGATAATGCGTCCCGCTCTTATAATCTTCGCATTTTGAATCCACAGAAAATCACGAGTATTCATCAAAAATCCTCAATCGTAGTATATATCGAGGTGGCATACCGGGGGTTCAATCCAAATAACTCCCCTTTTCAGAAGGTTTACGCAGACAAATATTACTATGATATCTATGTATTGCGTCATACCGCTTGCCGAATGTGGACTTTTTTTTGTTTTAGTCCTTGACATGAGACCCCTTGATTTCATAATAAAAACGGTATCGTTTTTTCACAACACCTGTCACCTTCTGTGTGGCTTTAACTTATTCGTTCGTAATTCGCGGGCATTATCGACGATACCATCAGAACATAAAGAAATCATACATTGAACCAACCAGGTTGAGTGTTCTAATTTAATATGTATATATTCCATATATACATGGGAAAAATCTGCTTATCAGCGGGAGGTGGAAACTATGTCCACAGCAAAAATTACCCAGGACTATGGAAAAGACCCTATCTCTAAAAGAGAGACCGATCATTACAAAAACGAATACATCAAAACTTTCGTTGAGAAATGGGACCAATTGATTGATTGGGATGCTCGCGCTACAAGCGAAGGGGACTTTTTTATCAAGACATTAGCCGAACGAGGAAAAAAGAAGATACTGGATGTCGCAACCGGCACCGGTTTTCACTCTATACGCCTTATCGAAGCTGGATTTGAAGTAACCAGTGCAGACGGAAGTCCCATGATGCTGGCAAGAGCATTTGAAAATGGCCGAAAAAGAGGTCATATTCTTCGAACTGTTCAGGCAGACTGGCGATGGCTGAATCGTGATGTTCATGGAAAATTTGATGCTGTGATCTGCCTGGGCAATAGCTTCACCCATCTCTTTGATGAAAGAGATCGACGTAAAACCCTCGCGGAATTTTATGCGGCTCTCAAACACGATGGGATTTTGATTATCGATCAACGAAATTACGATATGATTCTGGACGAGGGCTTCAAATCCAAACATATCTACTACTATGCCGGTCGAGATGTGAAGGCGGAACCGGAATACATGGATGATGGTCTTGCACGATTTGCATACGAGTTCTCGGATGGATCAAAATATAACCTGAATATGTTTCCTTTGCGGAAGGAGTATATGCGGAACCTTCTTCATGAGGTTGGATTTCAGCAGATCACCACCTTTGCCGACTTTCAGGAAACCGAGAAGCAACCAGAGCCTGATTTCTACGTCCATGTTGCGGATAAAATGTACGGCAACGAAGAAACAGGGGAACCTTTATCATGACTCAGAATCAAAACATGGAGCAATACTCCACCGCCGGAAATGTAGCACGAGACTACTATAATAGTGACGATGCGGATCGCTTCTACTTTCACCTCTGGGGTGGAGAGGACATTCATATAGGCATCTATGATTCACCTGGAATCGACGTGGCAAAAGCCAGTCGTCTCACCGTAGAGATGATGCTTCAACGGTTGTCAGGACTTGCCAGCGATTCACAGCTCATAGACATTGGATCGGGATATGGAGGCGCAGCACGTTATCTGGCTCATAATAAAGGCTGTCACGTAACCTGCGTAAATATCAGCGATGTGGAAAATAGCCGCAATCGTGAAATGAATCACGCTGCTTCGCTGGATCGCCTGATTGATGTAAAAGATGGCAGCTTTGAAAATATCCCGTGTAAGGATGCTAGCTTTGACTACGCATGGTCCCAGGACGCCATACTTCATAGCGGGGACAAAGAAAGGGTTCTCCGGGAAGTCCATCGCGTATTGAAGCCCGGGGGTGAGTTTATCTTCACGGACCCTATGCAGCGGGAAGGCGTTTCACCGTCGGAGATCCAGCCCGTGCTGAATCGCATTCATCTGGACTCGATGGGCTCGTTTCCCTTATATATTGAGCTGGGCAAAGAGATTGGACTGGAATTGGTAGAGAAGGTCGATCTGACAGAGCAGCTCACGCGCCACTACCAGAGAATTTATGATGAAATTCACTTACGAGAGAATGAAATCAAAGGTCTGATCAGCAGCGACTATCTCGAACGAATGAAAGCCGGCCTGCTCCACTGGGTGGATGCAGGAAAAAGTGAGCGACTCAGCTGGGGAATCCTCCATATGAAAAAGAGGAAGTAGTAATTTGACAACCACTACGCTCATTGCGATAAGCTTTCTTTTTTTTCTCGGACTGTTCACTATCATAGGGATCTACTCTGCGGTTCACAAACAAAGTACAACGGAAGACTATCTTCTGGCAGGCCGCGGTATAAATCCATACTTTGCAGCGCTATCTGCGGTAGCCACCAATAACAGCGGATTCATGTTCATTGGTATGATAGGTTATACCTATACCACCGGAATCTCATCTATGTGGATTATGGTGGGATGGATTCTGGGAGACTACTTCTCCTGGCGCTGGGTTTATCGAAGACTGCGTATCCAGTCCGAGATGCGCCAGGTGCATACCGTTCCCTCCTACCTTGCCCATACAAGCAATGGTACCAGTAGAGCGGTTGTGATTATTTCGGCGATCATCACATTCTTGTTCCTCGGTGTTTATGCAGCAGCTCAGTTGAATGCAGGCTCTCGAGCCCTTCACTCTTTGTTCGGCTGGGACTATCGTACGGGTGCCATCATCGGTGCTGCGATTGTCCTGATTTACAGCTGGTCCGGAGGAATTCGAGCCTCTATCTGGACCGACGTTGCACAATCCATTGTTATGCTCTTCAGTATGTTGCTTCTGGCCATAGTCGGTGTCATTCATCTTGGTGGGATTGCACAGGTAGTCAGCTCCTTGCATTCCATCAATCCCACTCTTCTTTCGTTCACTCCGCCCAATTTGAAGTTCGGGTTTCCCCTATTTCTTCTCAGCTGGACCTTTGCAGGTTTGGGGGTGTCCGGACAACCCCACGTGGTGATTCGGGCAATGGCTATACGTTCGCCGGCAGATATTCGCACAGCACGTCATGTCTATTTTCTCTGGTACATTCTTTTCACAGTCATGGCAATTATTGTGGGACTCCTGGCTCGTGTGATCTTGAACGAAGGGGCTAACTTTGACGCGGAGCTAGCACTGCCTCGCATCGCCATGCAAATGCTCCCCCCTGTTCTCATTGGTCTGGTTCTTGCTGGACTCTTTGCTGCCACTATGTCCACTGCCGACTCCCAGGTTCTCTCCTGCTCCGCAGCTTTCAGTCAGGATCTGCTCCAGGCTACCGGGCAGCGTGGCTATCGCTTTGCAAAACTGGGAACCATTCTGGTCACACTTCTGACTCTGGGCATTGCGGTTTCCGGAAGTGAGAACGTTTTCACGCTGGTAGTCCTCTCCTGGTCCGTGCTAGCGGCCTCTCTGGGGCCACTGATGATTCTCCACTCCCTTCGAATTCTGGTGAGCAGCAAGACTGCCGTGGCCATGATTCTTACTGGCTTTGCAATTGTGCTATTCTGGCGCTACTACCTGAAACTCTCTGACTCCATTTACGAGGTAATGCCTGGAATGCTGGGCGGGTTTCTGGTGTATGGAGTGTCCTGGCTTATGAATGCCATATCTCACCATGAAGCGGATGAACTCTGAAAGGGGACCGATTGGCGGGCAAATGCCAGCAATCAGCTGATAGCTATTCGCCCTGCCCCTCCCCACCTTCATGATCTCTTCATGGTTAAACCTGGACTACACGATCTCTTGTTAAAATCCTTTGTCTGTGGCTTCCATATTTCTCTTTGCCTCCTCCTTTTCTCGCTCTTTTCAATCTGCAATTCCCATGAACAATGCTCAAATAATAAACACTGTTCAATTTATTCCAATTCAACGAACATGGTGGCAAGATAAAAGGCTCCGGAGAATCCCTGGCAATGAAATACACCGTATCAATGTTTTCTCTGTTTATACTTCTTCAAACAGCTGTCTTTGCTGATCCACCGTCATGGGAGACATTGGACTGGAATCTGGAATTTCAGGAAGAGAATCTGTCAATACACACGGCCCGGGTGAATGGCTCGGCATTCAAGGCAGTCAAATCCAGATCGACCTATAAAGCACCGATTTCCGGGTTGATAGCTATGATTACGGATATGTCTCGTTTTGGCCAATGGGTGGCCGGAATCAAACATGCCAGTTTGATAAAAAAAGTCAGTTCGACCTCCCAGCTCTGTTACAACGTCAATGCTGCCCCGTTTCCCCTGAAAGACCGGGACGTTGTGATTCTACAATCTCTGGAACGAGTCGGTGAAAATGAGGTAAGGATCATCACCATAAGCCAGAATGGGATCATACCGGAAAAAGAGCAATACACACGAATGAAGAATCTCACAGGGATGTGGATTCTCAGATCCACATCTTCCGAAGAAACGGAATTAACGTATATTGTTCATGTTGATCCAGCCGGAAACGTACCCTCCTGGGTCGTAAATCAGATGATCATTGATCTTCCCAGGGAAACAATGCTTGGTTTGCACAAAGCCTTACAAACCAGGACTACCGAGGAAAGTATGAATTAAAAAAGTGGAACAATTTGTATCACTTTAGCTTTTTATATGCGAAGTAGAAAAGATAAGCTATTCCCATTTCCAGAAAAAAAGCAGCGCCGAAACCAGTGTAGAGCGGTATCATATCCTCTGTCTCGTATCCCATTGCCATGCGAATCTGACCTGTAGCAAGCTCAAAAATCGCTGCGCCAGCCATGACAACGAGTGCAAAAGAAAAATAGATGGCCAGAAGCAGGGATATGATGGAGAGGACCTTCCTGAGAACAGATGTCACGTCATTGACGGTAATATCCTTGATTTTCGTTGAATCATCCATATTGTTTCAATTCCTTCGACAATGCATAGACTGAAATCCGATTTGACCATATTGCGAAGATAGCATGACTTTGCCCGAATTTCGGGTATTGCGGGCAACATCGTCTTTGCAATCAGTTTCTTTTAAATCCAGCTTAAGCACCAATGGGTGCACATCCATTGGTGCCATTTCTGACATATCAGTCAATTTTAACGGGGTAGCGCAATAATTTCTCCATGAGTTTTGGGCTTTTATTTCCATTTCACAGGAGTATTGTCCGGACTTTCCATACTCATCAGTCCAGATCGGAAGTTTTATGATGTTGTGGCAGAAAATCCATCATCACCCGAAGCAGTTCGAAGACATCCTCCTGCTCTTTGAGATAGAATCTGGCGTGACTCTCCCCGCTCCAACCGACACGAATTCCCATAATCCCCGGATTCTGCAGCCTGAAGACATCTTCATCGGTCACATCATCTCCAACAAAAAGAGCCTGCTTCACCTGGAAGTATTGCATGAGCGCGATGACGGCATCGCCTTTGTCGGGGGCATCGTGGGCTGTTATATTTTCTACAAATTTACCACTGACAATTCTTGGATGAGGAGTCAACCGCTGAAGAATCTCCGCAATTATACTACGCACTTTTTCCGGATGGGCTGTATTACGATAGTGAATTGATATGGAATAACTTTTATTTTCTATTACCAGGCCTGATAGCCGAAGTTCGTTACTTTCTTCGAGCTGTTTATACCAGCTTTCACACATTTTTCTCCATTTCTGACTCCTTGCTTCCAATCCCGGTAATCCTTCTGCTCCATGATTGCCCACAACAAGAGGCGTATGAAAATCTAGCCGGGAGATTAGATCATCGCGAGATCGCCCCGTAAGAATGGCGGAAGGGACGCGATGCATGAGTTCTCTCACAAGGGGAACCCAATCGCTGTGCATTCTGGCTTCATGGGGGGCGGAGACAATGGGAGAGAGAGTACCATCATAATCGAAAACAAGCAGCGTTTTTTGCGACAGGAAATCCTTTAATAACTTTAAACCTTCGGTACCCAGAGCGGGAATCATCTTTGTACTCATAAACTCAGCCTAATTTTCCTCCAGACGACTGGATAACTTCTCTCTCTGGCGAATCCGAGCAGCATCCAGAAGCATACGTCCCGCCCATCGATAAACATTAAAATCTCTGAGCAGGGATCGCATGCTGCGCATACGTTCTTGTTGCTCATATTCAGGCATTGTGATGGCGCGATGAATGGCATCCGCAGTTTGCTCAATATAATATGGATTCACAATGAGCGATTCGTGTAGCTCCATGGCAGCGCCGGTAAACATACTTAATACAAGAGCACCCTGCTCGTCATCTCTCGCTGCGATGAACTCTTTGGCAACCAGATTCATACCATCGTGAAGGCTGGTTACCAGACATACATCTGAGGCTCGATAATACTGAATGATGGTATCCGGATCATGATGAACATCCCGCAAGATGATGGGAGGATATGCTGCATTTTTGAAACGATCGTTGATTCGCTTTGCCTCCGACGAAACATGATCATGGAAATATTTATAATGTGGAAGTATGGAACGACTGGGTGCAGCAATCTGAATCAAACTGAAATTCCCCACCGTTTCAGGATAAAGCTCCAGTAATTTTTCCACTGCCAGAAAGCGTTCCAGAATGCCTTTGGTGTAGTCCATCCGATCCACACCGAGGCCTACTTTGTGATCTACCGGAAGATTTAATGCTCCCAGAATTTTCTCACGGGTCTCTTTTATCGGTATGTTCATACTCTCACTACCGGGAGGCCACTGAATGGATATGGGATAGCTCTGTACACGCGTGAGATGGCCGCGCCTGGAGATTGTATAGGACTCATGCTCGATGCGCGTCTCCAGATATCGATCCACAGTCTCTATGAAATTCTTGCAATGGAAACGCGTGTGAAATCCAAGGATGGTGGCACCCAGAAGGCCCTTTAAAATCTCCTGACGCCAGGGGCATATTCCAAAGGACTCCGGATTTGGCCAGGGGATATGCCAGAACATCAATACAGTAGCCCTGGGTAGCTTCTGGTGAATCATGGAGGGAACCAGAGCAAGATGGTAGTCCTGGATCATCACAACCGGATCGTCACTCTGGGCTTCTTCTATGACAGCGTCTGCAAAACGTTGATTGATCTGCACATATTTATCCCAATCTTCGGATCGAAATACGGGTCTTACATGAGCATTATGGCAGAGGGGCCAGAGTCCTTCATTGGAAAAACCGTAGTAATAGCCTGCTTCGTCTTCTTCGGTAAGCCAGATGCGGCGCAAGCTATATGAAGGCTTTGAAGGTGGCACCTGAACGCGGTCGTTTTCATCCACCGCTTCATGATCCCCGTTTCCGCTACCATGCGCGATCCATGTTCCCGAACAGGCGCGCATAATGGGTTCTACCGCAGTGACCAGTCCTGAAGCAGGACGATGCACTTCAATGCCAGTTTTCGTTTTCTTATGAATGTAAGGCTCCCGATTGGAGACGACTATAATCCTTTCGCCCACAAGCTCTCTTTTGAGCAACGTCTTAAGGCTTTCCGGACTCCAGGTTATGGTAGAGTCGTCGGCAAAACGCTTCTCGACATCCAGAGTACGAAGGAGGCCTCTGAGATCGGATAGCAATGTTTGCATATGTTCGTCAGCGGGCTGGCGTGCAAGCGGTCTGAGTATGCCCTCCCCCCGAAGGATCGCCCGAACTCCCTGCATCCAGCCATGCCAGCTCATCTGGGCAACCAGTACGGTAATGAAGGAGATCACAACACCGAGAATTAAAAAGAAAATAAGAATATAGTTACGAGTCGCCTCGCTTCGCCTGTATACGTAGCTCATATCATGGATCAGTAACATATGCGACCCGAAGAGTGCCGGAGAACGCATGTTTATGGCCATAAAATGAATTTCACCGGAGGGGAGATTCACGACAATCCCCTTGCCCCTGGGAGACTTTTTTCTGGCAAGAGAGCAGTCGATATCTGTCGGGAAGGCACTGGAATGAAACTGGAGGGAGTCATGCTCATCACAAAAACCGATGGCAAGGAGTCGCTCATCCTCCGTTACCCGATCCAGCAATATTGTAATACCCTGAGAATCCTTTTTTCGGACAAGATCCGTCAACGGATCCTGAAGGGTATTTGCGATCATATGAGATCGCAAATCAATGTCGTTCATAGACCAGTGGAGCATTAACCTGTCCACGATAAACACCAGGGCTAAGGCCAGAACCGCCATGGCAAGAAGCAGGGGAAGCACAAATCTTAAAGATAGCTTTATGGAACGATTGATCTGCATCGTATGGCGATATTCTCCTTTTGTGTGCGTTGTAGTTCCGGTTCAATAACGCGGAACTCTAAGAAAGGATTCGTTGGACAATGAATCCTTGAAAAGGAATGGTAGCGTCCATTCCCTGGAGTTCATGATTAAGTAAACAGCATTGTGCGCACAGGTCAAGGAGTTTCCTGGTAATGGAGCTCCTGCAAGGACAATGTCGCATCCACATAAAGAATGGGGAGAAGATGTTTTTTCCTTAGAAGGCAAGATCCCAGCGTTTACTCAAACGAATGGCAGCATTGATCAGACCGACCATGCTGTACGTCTGTACAAAATTGCCCCATGGCTCCCCTGTCTTCACCGTCATATGCTCTGCATAAAGCCCATGCCTGGTTCTCCTTGCAAGGAGTTTTTCAAAAGTCTCCCGGGCTTCCCCATCACGGCCAAGAGCCACCAGGGCATAGATATACCAGTAAGTGCAAATGATAAAAGCATTTTCGGGAACCCCGAAGTCATCCGCTTCTGTATAACGGAATATATAGTCGTCATACTTCAATTCCCGTTCAATGGCTTCTACGGTGGACACAAACCGGAGATCGCCTGCGGGCAAAAATCCAAGATCATGAATCAATAGCAGACTGGCATCCAGTGTATGACCGTCAAACGAACCGGTAAAACTTTTTTTCTCTTCGTTCCAGGCATGCTTGCATATATTCTTGTGAATGTGTTCGGCCTGGACTCTCCAGTAATGCGCTCGCTCCTGAAGATTGATGCGCTCTGCAATTTTGCTCATACGATCGCAGGCTACCCAGCACATAATGCTGGAAAAAGTGTGTACTCGTTTTATACCGCGAAGTTCCCATAAACCGGCGTCGGGCTGATCATGGGCCATAGCTGCCATGGCTGCAATACTTTCCAGCCTTTCGTAGAGTGCGTTATTTCCTCGCTCCTTCAGGCGCTGATCAAAAAAAACGTGGGCCACGGCAAGGATAGCCGATCCATAAACATCGTGCTGAATTTGTTGATAGGCCTGATTTCCTACACGAACCGGGCCCATTCCCCGATAGCCCGGTAAAGTATCTACCACTCGCTCGTCTAGATTGTTGCGACCATCAATACCATAGACCGGCTGCAGATACCCATTTTCAGGCGCAGTAACGGCAATATTCATTAAGAAACTTAAATACCTCTCCATGGTATGCGTTGTAGAGAGACGGTTCAGCGCATTCACAACAAAGTAGGCGTCCCGAAGCCAGCAGTATCGATAGTCCCAGTTGCGGGGTGTGTCAGCCGCTTCGGGAATAGAGGTCGTCACTGCGGCGATGATGGCTCCGGTGTCATCGAAAGCGTTTAATTTTAATGTGATGGCAGAGCGAATTACCTCATCTTGCCATTCAAATGGAATAGAAAGGTCACGCACCCACTCGTTCCAGTAAGCGAGAGTCTCTTTGAGAAAATGGTCGGCCAGATCGCCAGGTGACTCCGGAATAGTTTCGTCGCATGCAAAAAAGAGATTTAAGCGATTTTCAAGAAAAAAGGGAATCTCCTGCATGAGGTAAGTGATGGATCCATCTGTGGTAATACGCATCGGCAGGTCTGGCCCCATGTATCGAATATGATGACTGCCACCGTATCTCTGGAACTCTCCCCTGCCGTAGTCATATGCCGGACGGGCACGTACAACAATTCGCGGAGAACCCTCCAGCCTGCGTAACATGCGCACCAGCATGGATGGCTTAAACATTCTCCCATGCTGACGGAACCTTGGCGCGAAATCGATTAACTCCACTTTCCCGCCGTGAATATCTGTAAAAACTGTCCTCAGGACTGCTGTGCCGGGGATATAAGACTGCTCAGCGTCTTGAAGATTTTCAACCTCAATGGAAAAATAGCCCATTCCCTGTCCCTTTTCATGCCCTTTCAAGAGCGAGCAAAATATGGGATCGCCATCAAAACGGGGGAAACAGCTCCAGACGATTTCACCATAGCCATCCACCAGCGC
>JBNLFC010000060.1:0-12291 GCA_050305335.1 Leptospirales bacterium | reverse complement strand
TATGGGGACTGTAGTGAGCAAAGTACAGAAAGATGGTTACGCGGCCGCTGTAAGTTACTGCAATGAGAATGTTGCCGGGATGGGTCAAAAGGCCACCGAAGCCCTAGGCCAGCGATTTGCAGCAGAAAAGCAGACTATCGCCTTCAGCTTTGGCCGAACCTCCCTGAAGCTGCGTAACCCGAAAAATGCACCTGATTCTGTGATGAAAGACGTGCTGAAGTCCTGGGCCAGGACTGAGGAAAGCGGTGGGACTGCCTCTGCGGAGACCAGAAAATTGGGTGATACATATTACGGAATGATCCCCATACGTATTGCCTCTCCAGTCTGTCTGGGATGCCATGGGACTCCGGACAGGGTGGATCAAGAGGCCATGAAGAAAATAGAACAAATTTATCCCGACGACGAGGCCACAGGCTACAGGGAGAATGATCTGCGAGGAGCATTCTGGGTAAAAGTAAAGTATTGAGCAGAGGGATGACGTTGACGGAAGTCGTCTAATCAAGTGGGTTATGAGAGTATTATGAAGAAAGACTTCATTCAGGATTCGCTCTTACATTACATAGAGCAGAATCTTACTGACAATGTGATAGAGGAAAAAAAGATACCTGGCCCCGTGGTAACTATTTCCAGGGAGTATGGTTGTCCGGGGTATCCTATTGCCCGTTCATTGGCTGAAAGACTGTCTACCATGGCAGATTCAGCCGGTCATGAGCATGAATGGCGCTGCATGGACAGGGATATTCTGATTGAGGCGGCGAAAGAGATTCGAATCAGCCCCGCAACCATTGAACAAATCATCAGAAGCAAAGGCCCCGGTTTTTCCGAGTCACTCTATCAGGCGTTTTCGGATCACAATGCTCCTGAAAACCTGGATGTGAAACGTATTGTGGCAGGTATTGTCCGTTCTCTGGCCACCGTGGGTTACAATATCATAGTTGGGCGAGCTGGCGCTATCATTGCAAGGGATATTGAAAAGTCAGCCCATGTGCATATCTTCGCTCCCCTGGATTGGCGAATTCCAAGAGTTATGTCCAAGGATAACCTGGAGCTTGAGGACGCAAAAAAAAGAATCCACCATGTAGACAACGAGAGGGTCTACCTGAGAAACTTTTTCTCTGGAGAACCGCAGGGTATGGATCCATTTGATCTTGTGCTCAATGCAGCGCACTTGAACGAAGAACAAATCCTGGATCAGATCATCGTGTTGCTCAAAAGCAAGGGAGTCCTGGGGAAGTAGGTATGAGCGGTTGACTAGCAGCTATCAGCGGTCAGGATATGCATCATACCTGACGTGAGTCTGAAGATTTTGGGATCAATGCACTGAAGGCTATTGGCTGGCAGCTCTTAGCTAAACTCGTATGCCGATACCGCTGCTCCCATTAATTCCGTATGAAAAATGCGTTTGCCAGCATCTTTGCCGGCTGCTCCCGCAACTACCATCAGAGGAATCAAATGCTCGGCGCGAGGATGGCAGACTCTAGCTTCGGGTGCTTCGTTCCAGTGAATTAATAATTGATTTCGCCTGACGTTTTCGGAAAGGACAGCACCGGTCAACCACTCATCAAAAGCGCGAGAGGGGAGGGTGGCAGCTGAACCGAATCTGCGCAGATTATGGTAACTCATTCCGCTGCCTACGACCCATACACCCTCTTCCCGTAAAGGGGCCAGTGCTCGGCCGAGTTCAATGTGAAAGGTAGCATCCAGATCGGATCGAAGCGAAAGCTGCACGATGGGTAGTTGAGCTTCCGGATATATGAGCATAAAAGGAATGAAGGTTCCATGGTCGTAGTCTCTTCCGTCATCCAGTCGGGCAGGTATGCCTTCCATATTAAGCAAGGTTTGAATCCTGAATGCCAGTTCAGGATCACCCTGGGCCGGGTAAGTGAGCTCATAGGTGTGCTCTGGAAAACCGTAATAGTCAAAAAAAAGTTGAGGTCTGGAAGTTGACATGACGGAAACTACAGGCTCTTCCCAGTGTGCAGAAAGAACCAGGACAGCCTTTGGTTGTTCCGGTAGAGTATTACTCAATTCCCGCATCCAGTTCTCCATCTCTTGAAATGCTTCATCGGGACCCATTCCTGTTCGATCCATAAAGGGCCATGGCCCTCCCCCATGGGTAATATACGTAACTGGAAATTTCACAACTTTGCCTCAGTGAAGATAGTTTGTATTTACAGATAATGTAGGAAAAAACCGGGTCTGTTACGACCCGGTGCAATTGTTACCTTTTTCGATTATCCAGGCTAAGCGGACCGGCACCGAAGTGGGCTATCAATATGGCACCCCCCAGCATGGAGAGGTTTTTCATAAACATGATCATCTGCATTTGCGACGCAGCCGGATCGGAAATATTCCAGAAGGCATGCATCATCAAAGTGACAGGCACAAGAAATACGATGATCAATAGAGCGCCCCATCTGGCTTTGAACCCTGTAAGAATGGATAGGCCTCCCAGGAGAGCTATTACACCGGAAAGGGGTACCGCAATGATTGCCAGAGGAACTCCCTGGCTCTCAGCATAGGCAACCGCGCCCGGCGTAAAATGGTTAACGGATGCAGTGATAAATATGAGTGAATAGAGCAATCGCCCCAGAGGTACTGTGTATTTCATAGGAATCCTCCTGAATAGTCGGGTATGTCCCGTGTTTTAAATGTAACAAACATGATTATGTTTACAAGAAAAAAAGGGGAGTTCGACCCCAAAAAATGGCAGAAAAAGAGTGGATTATACCGTTATGGTAGCACTACCGGGCGATCTGCTCTACAAGTGACGAGAGACGCACCTTTCTCAAGGAGTGGTGCAGGGCTGTCCTGTTGCTTTCAAATACGGGAGCCAGTACGCTGTTCATCTTCCGACTGATGGGGCATTGGGGATTCGGTGGATTCGGGTTGAAAGAGAAGATTTCTGTGTCGCCCAGTGCCTGAAAGATGTCCCAGAGCGTAATTCTGGAAGCAGACCTGGCAAGCTCTACGCCTCCTCCTCTTCCAGAATGAGTAACGAGAAGTCCGGCGTGGGTTAGCTCGCCAACCATTCGGCGAACCACCACCGCATGAGTGTTTACGCTTCCGGCAATGTAAGATGCCTCCACATAGCCGCCGGCACTCAGTTCATCAGGTGTCCCGTATTTTTTTTTGTGGGCAATGACCACCATAATGTGAGTGGCCACCGCAAAGCGACTGTTGGCTGCCATAATATAACAAGTATAGTTATGTTATCTCGTGGAGTCAATGCATTCCTTTGTTCCACCGATCTGTGGATTTTTTCAATTTTGCATATTACGGAGAATTTCCTAACTTCAGAGTTGTCGGGAGCATTGATGCCGAATTTCATGGTAACAACAGGCGGAAAACGGACTCCATTCTCGCTCAGAAAAACATTCAGGGAGAGTAGATTCCCGGAAAGAAAAGCGTCCTATTTGTGAGCTTTCCTGGAATATGACATTTGAAACATGACGCTTCGATGGAAAATCACGCTGACTCTGGTTCTTACCAGTGTTTTTGCCGCAGCAACAGTAGGTGGAGTGGCGGAATGGCTTTTGAGGCGAGATTTTGAAAGTTCCTTGTTTCAAAACAGTTTTCAAGATCTGCAACATGATCTGATTGATTATGTAGATCACTATGGCTCTCTGGAAAAAGGGATAAAACAGGAGAGTCTGCAAAGCTTTCAGCTACACAGAAACAGATTACATTCTTCAAGGCGCTCAGCAGAAGCTGAGAGAACACCCGAACGTGAAGCACGTTTTCTATTGATTCGGGGGGATGCTTCCGTTATCTTTCCAGTTCCGGGATTCAGTTCAGGGCAGTCCGTGAATCGCGCTTTTCTTGAAAAAAGCCTCCCTGTACGTCGGGGAGAAGAGGTAATAGCATATGCCTATGCTCTTAAAAAACCTGATCTGACAGTGGAAGACGCCGCCTATCTCTGGACTATTCGCAAGACGCTACTGAGTGGCGTTGCCGTGGCCTCCCTGATCTCTCTGGGCATCGGGTTTCTGCTGGGGCAGAATTTGAGTCGAGCATTGAGAAGACTGATTCGTTCCATTTCAGTCTTCGGATCCATCATTGAAAACAGAGATGCTGATCTTGATTTGCATCTCTGTCGAGTTCCTGAAAAGTATACCATCAATCCTTCCGACGAAATAGGAGTGCTGGCGTTGACGTTCAATGTTATGATCGATCGCTTGTCCATTGCCTACCGAAAGTTGCGCGACGAAGGCATACGAGATCCTCTTACGGGTCTTTTCAATCGTCGATATTTTGACGAGCAGGCCGCCCTTCTTTTCGATGTTGCTAGACGTCACAATCACTCCCTCTGCGTTGTGCTTGCTGATATTGATTATTTCAAAAAAATCAATGATCGATTTTCTCATGGTGTGGGTGATGATGTTTTGAAACGTGTGGCGGGAATCATGCATAGAAACATCAGGAGTTCCGATATACTTGCGCGGTACGGAGGAGAAGAATTTATTCTTATTCTGACTGAATGCAATCTGGAGGAGGCACTGGTTCTTGCCGAAAGGATTCGTTCATCTATTGACCATTATCCGTGGCGTGAAGTGAAGATGGGACTGGGAGTAACCCTGAGCCTGGGACTCAGCATCTTTGCCAGTCATTCATCCGTTGGGAAGATGATCGAAGAGGCCGATCGATATCTTTATGTGGCGAAGGAGAAAGGGCGCAACCGGGTCGAGTATCCGGGTCGTCGTTCTGAAGCAGGGAAATCCCTGTACCGCAGAATCAGAGATTGGCTTTGACAGGAGCCTTCAGTGGTCCGTCATCTGAATTGGTTGCATTTATCTGGAGCTCGACTTCCGATTGTGAGATCGGTGAAAAATGAGCTGGCCGTGACAGCTCTTTCTACAGTGTGAGTCTGTTGCGACTCTAAAAATCGCCCCATGACTTCGCAACCAATGATGTTTCCTTCGCCAGAGGGACGCTCAGTTTCACTTCTGAAGTGCATTCTTTTTTGCTTCAGGTTTTTTATGAACAACGATTGTCTTGCTGCCTTTCGAAAATGTATCGTCACCTACTTTGCCTGATCCATCAAATTGTGGAGCTGTAATTGCGAAAGCGGCTTTTCGTCGTGCAAATACAATGTGGGATTCACCAATTTTCATGTTGTAACCGTAGGAAAACGGGAGTTCTCCAGGATGGCTTGATTGCATGGCGTCGCGCAGATCACGATCAAATCGCATAGCAAAGAGCGGAATTGGTTTTACATATTTTCCAAAAAGGTTAATATCCCATTGATCTTGTTTTAGATAGTGAAATGGGAATCCGGAAGAGTCGGTAAGAATACAATGGCTGCCCGAGAGTATAGTAGAGCGAATATCGTCAAAGCTGGGCCGAAACATCAAAAACGAGGCTGCCTTAAGCATGGTATCAAAATTCTTCTGTCTTTTCAGAAAATTCCCGACTTTTTCACCCAGGGCTTCATCCATCAGGTTGACGCTCAAATATGTCACCTGACGTATTTTTCCTGCATGGTTGCGGATGCGGTAAGTTACTCCGTCAGCGCCCCCCTTATGTCCCTGTTTTTGCGCTTCTTCCAGTGGAAGGAGCGTTCCGTCGTCCTGTATCGCTATCAATCCGCCTGCAAGAATTTCTTCATTCATGTTACCAAGGAAAAAGAGAAGTAACCCTGAAACTCCGCTGAGAGAATTGTTCCCGACTTCTTTAGCCATATCAATGGTTTTAAAAAAATTACGACCCAGTACATCGCCGCCAGCATTCCACACGGCATCCAGTTTTCTTACTTCGCGGTCTCCTCTGGCGGGGTCAACTTCGGGCATGGGACCAACCTTCTCCAGGCCGATCATTGTGTAGCTGGATGCATCCGGGAAAAGCGTTATAGCATGAGTGATGTCGGGACCGGAGAAGGGGTAAAAGAGCTCCTTTCCGCAGGCAGAGCGATCCAGAGAGGTTTGCCACTTTTCCATCACTTTCAGGTGGTGGTTTTCATACCTGTCCCATGCATGCCTGACACGTTGTTGGTAATTCCGATAAGCGGCGCTTTCCGTCAGTTTTCGCAGAGAAGATTCATTTTCGGCTCCCCGGCCAGCAATGTAGCGGGCAACCTGGTTCCATCGGGGGTCTACGGGAATGGGGGATGCCTCCAGAGAAGAGTCAGACCTGGAGTCTGTAGCGGAATCAGAAATGCTTTTTTGCTCGCTGCATTGGGCGATGGTGATTGCAAGACCGAGAAAAAAAAGAAGCCTGCCAGAATGTAAAGAAAATTTAAAATATCTCATTTGTTACTCATCTGCTTTTCAAAAAATTCCAGAGCCGGAGCCGTCTGTGATGACCAGAAAACAAAGTTGTGGCCCCCATTCACAGCGAAAAACTCCACGTCCAGATCAGGATGGGTCTCTTTCAGTCGCTGATACATCAATTCGGTCTGACGGAATGGAACCACCCGGTCCTGCTTGCTGTGTGCAAGGTAGATAGGCATACTCCACTCCTTTACCCTTTTACCGGGATTGTCCACCTCCTGCCATCGTTCATGAAAACGAGCATAAGGCCCATAGATGGCACTCATCAGTCGATCTCCAGGGTCCAGGGTCTGGTCGAAATCTCCTGAAAGAGCTGCTCCTCCCTGGAAAAGGTCGGGAAGAGCAAGGGCGATCTGGGCCACTCCACGGCCTCCCGTGGAGAGTCCCAGCAGGAAATTGGAATCACCTTTTTTGAGAATCTCCTGTTCCTGAAGTCGTGGAATGAGAATTCCCTGAATCCATTCCAATCCGGGCGTTACTTGCCATTTCAGGGTGGTTTCGGGGAAGTAAGAAGACTCGTAGAGAGTGGTATTCATCTCGGGACAGATGAGACGAAAGCCATGTTTGCGAGCCTCTGCCACAAGGGGTGTCTCTTTTAACCACCGTTTGCGCGAGTATTTCCAGCCTGGAAGTACCAGAATATTACCGCGGACATTGGATGGTGTGAAAATTGTCACAGCCACCCCTCTGTTTTTTTTGCCTTCTGGTATACCATGGTCAGCGACAGGTAGCAGAGTCTCGGTGAAGTCATTGCTGTCGGTATTTGGTGCAGGTGCAGCACCCACCGGATTCTTGAGCGAGAAAAGTGTGTGCATGAAAAGAAAAGAAAGAAATAAAATATTTGTAACTGTTTTCTTGAGAAGTCGTCCCGGAACCATCGTAGAACAACTTATGGTCTTGTTGCACTCTAAGCAGGTCTTCATAAAACCTCCAGTATTGCCTTATGGGAACCACCCCGGCTATGGGAACAATCGGAAATCCCGCTCATCGATCCTGATCTACACTGTCTGAGCATAGCTGTTTATAGGCAATCTCCTCTAATTCTCTCTTTTTACCGGAAGAGAGCAAGGAGACGGGAAAAATGTCTTCTCTAAATAGGGGCCTTTAAAAGCAAAGGTTATAACAGGGTGTGAGAGAACTTCAGCAACCTGGACAGCAAAGAGAAAAACACAATACTATGGAAATTCGAAATATATCAATCATCGCTCATGTGGACCATGGCAAGACTACACTTGTGGATGGCCTATTAAAACAGGCCGGAGCCATTGCCGGAAAAGAGATTCAGGATCGTGTCATGGACTCCATGGACCTGGAGCGCGAGCGCGGCATTACTATCCGGTCCAAAAATGCATCTATCCAGTACAAAGGGACACGCATAAACATCATCGACACTCCGGGACACGCAGATTTTGGGGGTGAGGTGGAGCGTGTGCTCTCTCTGGCCGATTGCGCACTGCTTCTGGTGGACGCCTTCGAAGGCCCTATGCCCCAGACTCGTTTTGTGCTGGAGAAAAGCCTTAAACTGGGTCATCGCCCCATACTGGTGATCAACAAGGTGGATCGCGAACATGCGGATCCGGACAGCGTGCTCAACAAGGTTTTCGATCTTTTTGACGATCTGGGTGCCACGTCCGAGCAGCATGATTTTCCTGTCATTTATGCATCGGCCAAGCAGGGTTTTGCTTCCATGGATCTTCATCGAGCGGGGAAAGAAGATCGTGACTTGATCCCTCTTCTGGATCTGATTTTGCAGCATGTTCCGCCTGCATCAGGAGATGTGGAAGGAGCTCTTCAGTTTCAGGTAATGAACCTGGACTATGATGATTATATGGGCCGAATGGCCATTGGGCGCATCTTTCGCGGCAAGGCAAAGCGCAACCAATCGGTAAGCCTGGTGCGTCTGGATTCTTCTATCAAAAGCTATAAAATATCAAAGATCTATACCTATGATGGAATGCGCAAAGTCGACACCGAAGAGGCCGGGGCCGGAGACATCGTAGCTATCGCGGGCATTGACGAACTGAATATCGGAGAGACAATCTGTGAGCCGGGAAAGGAAGAAGCGCGTCCTCCCATTGTGGTAGATGAACCTACGGTATCTATGTCATTTCTTGTGAACGATTCTCCGTTTTCGGGAAGGGAAGGAACCTTTGTGACCACCCGGCAGTTGCGCGATCGGCTTTATCGAGAGATCCTTACAAACGTGGCTATGCGTGTAGAGGATGATCCTGAGTTTAAGGATCGTTTCACTGTGAAAGGGCGTGGAGATCTTCACCTTTCTGTGCTGGTGGAGACCATGCGTCGGGAGGGATTCGAGCTTCAGGTGTCCAGACCGGAAGTGATCTACAGAACGGAAAACGGTAAAAAAACAGAGCCATTCGAAATTGTGGTCATCGACATTCCCGAAGAGTATAGCGGAAGCGTGATCAACGAACTCAATCGCCGCAAAGGTGAAATGCAGTCTATGGAGACCTCCATCCATGGAACTGCTCGCCTCGAGTATATTGTTCCCACCCGGGGTATGATCGGTTTTCGTGGTCATCTGATCACGGAAAGTCGCGGCACGGCTGCTATGACATCTCGATTTTTGCATTATGCGCCCTACGCCGGAGCTATCCCGGGCCGTGTCAATGGTGCACTAGTTTCCATGGAAACGGGGCAGTCAGTGGCCTTTGCTCTCTGGGGGCTTCAGGAGCGTGGTGAGCTTTTCATTGAACCCGTGACTCCAGTTTATATGGGCATGGTGATTGGCGAATGCAATCGTGATGCCGACCTGGATGTCAATCCGTGTAAAGAGAAGAAGTTGAGCAACGTTCGCGCCAGTGGATCCGATGAAGCGATTCGCCTGATCCCTCCGCGTAAACTCACTCTGGAGCAGGCTCTGGAGTTCATCGACGATGATGAGCTTGTGGAGGTCACTCCCACGAGTGTGCGCATCCGGAAAAAGTATCTGAACCCTACCGATCGGAAAAAAAAGGCGAGAGAGGCAGCTGGCTGACGGAGATTCCATTCCCTTTTTGCCTGGAAACCGGCAAAAAGGGCGGGATAAGGAATCCACCGAATCCTTCCCGGTCATTGCCAGAAAGCTGTAAAAATAGAGAACTCACTCCGACTATCCGATGATAAACAAAGAACATCCATCGGGGTGGGAACGGGCTATGTCATGGCGGGAGTGAGTAAAGAGTGGAACAGGATCTGAGCGAAAAGGGGCGAGATCGAATTCGCCTGCAGCTTCCTGCAAAATCTGCATATGTGGGAATGGTTCGGGACGCCATCTACCAGGCATCCCTCGCATTCGGTTTTTCCAGAAAAATTGCTTTTGATCTGAAAGTCGTTGCCGGTGAAGCGATTGAGAACATTATACGTCATGCATATGAGGGGGGATCTTCTTTACCCATTCATCTGGAGATGATTCAGTATGACCACTATGCTGAACTGAGAATTCGCGACTATGGGAAAAAGAATCCCATCACTTCCGGGGCTGCCAGGGATATATCTGAATTTCGTGACAGTGGCCTGGGACTCTACCTGATTGAGCAGCTCTCTGATTACCACTACTTCGACCAGAGCCACGAGCATGGCACGTTGCTGGTTATTAAGAGAAGATTTACTTAACTGCTGCCTTTGCATTTTTATGCAATCAGAAGACGGGCAAAAATGGCAAGAACCTTCAAATTCGAAAGGAAAGACAAAGTCTTGCCCTCCAGAGGCCTGGAGAAATCTCTGGTAAGGGTGAGGAAGTGCTCAGGAGCGGGGGCTATCCATCCGGGCGGGGCCTTCCCTTGCGAGGAGATTCTAACGCAAATATGATCTTCGAGTTTCTCGATCTAAAACCGAGGAATCCCTATCTTTCCCTTGCGCTGGATGAGGCGCTGGCCCTTTTCATGGGGAAGGTTGGACAGGGAGAGATTCGGGGCGGGATTCGTCTGTGGGCCAATCCCCCGGCGATCATCATGGGCAGGACTTGCAAAGTCGAAGAGACGGTCCAGCCTGACCTCATTCCCTCCCTCAGGCTGCCCGGTCCTTCCGGCCATAGTGGGGAGGAGAATAGTGCCGCTCCTTTTCTTTGCCGACGCAGTTCCGGTGGAGGGACAGTCTTTCATGGTCCGGGCAATATTAATTTCTCCCTTTTCTTTTCTTTAGAAAGCAATCCTCGACTTTTTGATATTCGTAATTCCTATCGTATAGTCCTGGGAATGATTCAACGGGCGCTGGAAGTGCAGCACATTCAGGTGGAACTTCGCGGTGATTCGGATCTCGTCTCCAGCAATGGTGATGGCAGCCTTAAAAAGGTGTCGGGCAACGCTCAGTTTAGAAAGTATGGGGTGCTGATGCACCATGGTACCCTGATTATACGCAATCATCTTATCGAATCCATGACCGATTATCTGAAACATCCTCCAAAGGAACCTGAATACAGGCAGGGCAGGGAGCACCGCGAATTTCTGGGGTCTGTTCCCGATACTTTCGACATCACAGCCTTTTATACATGTCTTTCCCGGGAAATGTGCCAGTTTCTTGGAGAGGAGCAGGCAATGCCTCTGGAGAGGTTGGACCGAAATGTTATTCTAATAATGGCGCGAAAACTTCTGCGAGAAATCTATGCAACAGCAGGCTGGATCAACTCCGGCCAACACATCGCAGGAGAGAATTCCATTCGCAACAAGGATACCCTGGAAAGGTTCGTTCACAACTACAGGATGCTGCACGCCAATACTACACATCATTCCATAGGCCGCAAAGGCAATCTACGTTAAAGGAGTATTTCACAATGATAAAAGGCTTTTTGGAGAAGAGCGATCCGGCGCTCTTCAAGATCCTGGAAGAGGAAGACCGGAGACAGGAACACTCACTGGAAATGATCGCTTCTGAAAATTTTGTAAGTCGTAGCGTGCTGGAGGCTTACAGCTCCACGTTGACCAACAAATATGCCGAAGGCTATCCCGGGAAGCGCTACTACAACGGATGTGAAAATGCCGATGGAGTGGAAAATCTTGCTATCGAACGCATTACAAAACTCTTCGGTGCAAAGTTCGCCAATGTGCAACCCCATTCCGGTGCACAGGCGAATATGGCTGTGTTTCTGGCCACTCTGAATCCCGGTGATACATTTCTCGGAATGGATCTGGCCCACGGTGGCCACCTCTCCCACGGTTCAAAGGTAAACTTTTCCGGCAAGTATTTTAATGTAGTCTCATACGGAGTAACAAAAGAGGATCATCGAATCGATTTTGATTCCGTATATCGTCTTGCCAGAGAACATAAGCCAAAACTGATCATTGCTGGATTTTCCGCATTTCCACGTACACTGGATTTCGCCAGGTTCCGCCAGATTGCCGATGAGGTGGGCGCGCTTCTTATGGCAGACATTGCTCACATTGCCGGACTTGTTGCAGTGGGCGCCCATCCTACATCCATTGATGTTGCGCACTACACGACCACAACCACTCATAAGACGCTCCGTGGCCCTCGTGGCGGGTTGGTTCTGACCACTGAAGAGGATAAGGCTAAGTTGATCAATTCCCGGGTGTTCCCTGGTGTTCAGGGAGGACCGCTCATGCATGTGATCGCTGCCAAAGCCGCAGCCTTCGGCGAAGCTCTCGCGCCGTCGTATCATGAGTATATCCATCAAGTTGTGAAAAATGCTAAGGCTCTGGAGGAGGTTTTCCATAAACGAGGAGTCACAATGGTTTCCGGTGGAACAGACAACCATATGGTGCTTCTGGATGTTCGTAAACAGAACCTCACAGGCAAAGTCGCTGCTGACCTTCTGGATGAAGTAGGCATCACAGCCAACAAAAATGGAATTCCCTTTGATCCGCATCCTCCTGCTGTATCCAGCGGTGTGAGACTGGGCACGCCAGCACTGACCACCAGAGGCCTGGGGGAAGGGGAAATTACCCGGGTGGGCAATCTGATCTGTGATTTGCTGGAACATCCCGATGATTTATCCGTCAAAGATAGAGTAAAAGGAGAGGTAGCCGAAATAGCCGGTAAATTCCCTATGACCGCTTTTCGGCTG
>JBNLFC010000059.1:0-12342 GCA_050305335.1 Leptospirales bacterium | reverse complement strand
AAGCCCCGGTGTTTGTGATCGGCGCCCATTACGATGTTTGCGGAGAGCAGCCCGGCGCGGACGATAACGCCTCCGGAGTCGCCGGACTTCTGGCGCTGGCGAAACTCGATTTTGTGGATTATAATATAAAATCTATATTTAATATTGTTTACTATCCATTTGTGGTGTTGACTCTCATGCTCCTCTCCAGACTGCCTGCAGAGTGGAGTAACCCCGGTGCCCTTGAGATCATCTATGCCATGGATGGGATGATCCTGGTTCTGGCTACCTTTTATCTGGGGCGGAGTGCCAGGCGCTTGAAAGGCCAAACACTCCATGCACTGGAACAAGATCGATGGAAGGCTCTGGAAGCTGGCAATGGAAAAGATCAGCTTCTGGAGGCAACCATCCATCGCGTGAAGGAGATTACACCCGCAGCCTTTGGCTCCTTCCTCCATCAACCATTCATTCGTGCGATTCTAATCCCTCTCATGGGATTCTTGCTCTCCAGTTCCGCTGAATACGCAGATCTTTTTCGCTGGTTTACATCTATGGCGGAGTAAGAAAGCTATATGTATTTCCGGCGGGACCGGGAAAACGTGTTAGAGAAGAGGAGGTCAATGTTCCCCATTTTCATAACTCCCGGGCGAAAGATGAAGAAGATGAAGAGCTGGATGGGAACGTAAACCCGCGGAGAGTATCGGGAGGGGATGTGAGCCAGGCAGGGGGAAGCATCTCTTTCCTGCGAACTTTCAGAGTTTCTTTTTTATGGCTTCGTAAAGCCCGGAATAGCGCTCTGTTTTATGTTCACATGCATGGCGAATGGTATCGGCAGTGGCGTAAAGATAGAGCCGCTTTTTTGCACGGGTGATTCCTGTATAGAGTAGCTCCCGGGTCAGAAGCGGTGAAGGAGAGGGGGGAAGTGCAAGGAGTACATGGTCAAATTCGCTTCCCTGACTTTTGTGGACGGTCATGGCGTAGCAGGTTTCGTGCTGGCCAATGCGTTCAGGTGAAAAGCGCTTGATTACTTCATGTTCTTTTTCCTGTTTTATGAATGCGCCGTAAATCTGATGGTCGTTGCGGCTGCCTTGCAAATTGCGAAATAGCATCCCCGTGTCTCCGTTGCTCAGTCCGGTGTAACGATCATTGCGTTCCACAAGGATAGGACGAAAAGCGTAGTTATGCCCCTGTCCACTCTGAAGCAGTCCTGCTTTCTTTAAACACAGTTCTACATAGCGATTCCATCCTGCTACTCCATGGGCTCCTTCTCGAAGAGGGGTGAGAATGCGAAATTGATCCATATGCTCCAGGCACATCAGAATGGTTTCATCGTCAGGCTCTCTATACGCTAACTTCTCTAACCATTGGTGGCTTTCTACGATCCATTTATGAATGATTGCTTCGCTACCTGGAGCCTGCAGGAAGACCAGGTCCTCATACTCGCCCTGTAGCAAAACTTGCATTGCAACTTCGCTGTCGCCACGAAGCACTGCGCCGGCCAACCTGGCAATGCCCTGGTCTTCTGCAAAGCGGTAGTTGCGACGCAGCTCCACAATGGAGTGTGTCAGTGCTGATTGAGCGGTGAGCGGTGAGCTTTCTAAACCACGACAGAGTTCTCCCAGCACTGCCCCTGATTCCACAGAGGCCAGCTGGTTATGGTCACCGATGAGTAAAATGGCAGCCTCTTCGGGAAGCGCATTGACAATATGCGCCATAAGTGAGAGGTCGATCATGGAGGCTTCATCAGCCACAAGCAGATCCAGCGGTAAAGGATTGCTGCGGTTAAATCTTGTAACGGAACTTCCAGGCAATGCTCCCAGCAGGGAGTGGACGGTGGTGACTCTGGTAGGGATTCGGGATTTGAGTTCTGGATCAATGGGAAGTTCATGGGCACTTCTCTCCATGGCCTCCTGCAATCTGTGGGCCGCTTTGCCCGTGGGTGCCACCACGGCAATGCGCAAATTTCGATTTCTCTGTAAATGAAGCGTGAGGATCTTTACCACGGTGGTAGTCTTGCCCGTTCCAGGCCCGCCTGTTAAGATAAAGAATGAGGAGTTCAGAGCCCGGCGTGCTGCCAGTTTCTGGTAATCCATTGGTGCCTGACTTTTCTGGTCGGCTCTCTTGCTTACGTTATCTGATTTTTTACCGGTCCTTTCCGGAAAGAGCCTTTCAAGAAGTTCACTCAGTTCCCTGTCTTCTTCAGGAAAGGTTTTCCCTGGTTTTTCATTGCCATGGTCATCCCGGAGCAGACGTGTTTCAATGAATTTCAAGATGTCGCGTTCGTAAAGGTAGAATCGTTGCAGATAAAGTCGCCTTCCATCCAGGATCAATGGATGGTGCAACTTCTCCCTGCTTCCAATGATAGGATTTTTTTGCAGCATCTCCCACCGGGATGGTGAAATGACCGCTTTTGGGGTAGAGGGATCCAGCGCAGGCAGAGCATCTTTGTCTGGGTCATCGGTGGAGATTTCAAGGAGTATACAGGAATCCCCCTGGCTAATTCGATAGGATGCAAATGCAATCAAGGAGAGGAGGGCTGGATCTTTTTGTGGCGAAGTTTCCTCCAAAAGACTCACGAGAGTCCGTGCCACTGATCGATCCAGAGGTTGATAAGGGATACTCTCTCCACCGGGGAATGGTTGGGAGGAGCTTTCTATTTTGCCCTGCTTCATGCAATTACCTCGCCGGGAAAAAAGAGGGACTCCAGCCATGCTATAGTCGATCCATCAGGTCTATCAAAGTAGACTCCGCTTCCAGGGTGGTCATGGTGGTTCATGCCACGAAGGAAGAGGTAAAAAACGCCACCCATATCTTTCTCATATTCGTAATCGCTTAATGTTGATTTTAAGTGTCTGTGCAATGCAAGGGTGTAAAGATGGTATTGCAATGTATATCCATCTTCCAGCATCACTTCTTCCAGCTTTCCCTGCGTATAATTTTCGGGATTGCTGCCCAGGTGGTTGGATTTCCAATCCACAAGGTAGTATTTCCCTGCGCTTTCAAAAATTAAATCGATGAATCCGTTTAAATATCCCCTCTTCAGTATGAATTCTCCGCTCTCGAGCATCCCCTTGATAGGAGCCGATAGCTTTTTTTGTTTCAGACCCTCTTTTAGATCTCGATTGGCCGGAACCGGTATATGGAATTCGAGCTCAGAAATGCGTTGTTGCATTGTAATGGAATTGAGATGAATAGGAGTCGCGTATGCGGAGCCTGAATTGTTTTTCTCGGGATGGTGTGTCGGAAGAAGTGGATAATTGATGATGTTTATAATCCATCCGGTAACGCAATCGTTCCATTTTTCCTGGTAGTTGTTTTTGCGCAGTGACTCTTTCACAATAACTGCTATCTTTTCCCCGGGCCAGGTGAAGTCGATTTCTTCCAGAATAGAGTGCAGTACAATGCCGGCGGCCGCACCGGCTGGAAAGGCGAAGATATCCAGGGCGGACTCTACCTTTTTGATTTGTGAGCTGTCGTGCATAGCAAAAGGGGAATCCAACCATTTCTCCATGGTATGCGCGTCCAGATCCCTGCCATCGCGCTCTTCTGCGGCATGTCGCATAATAGAAGTGTAGCTGGATAAGGTTCGATAGGGTCTTTCTTCCGGGGTTTCAGGAGGCTCTACCAACGTGATTTGCTTCCTGCTGTGAGTTGTGAAAAGAACTTCCTCCTCCAGAAGAGGACTCAATGCAATGGAACCTTGCGAGCTGTTCACCAGCATTTGTAGATCTGTCTCTACTCTTTGCCCGTCAGGTGTTGAAATCTGAGCAGAAATAAGCCAGTTCATGGCTGAAACGGTTCTGTTCACATGGTAGCGATGGTAGAGGAAGAGCTTTTTCTTTGCGCGGGTGAGGGCCACATACAGCAAACGAAGTTCCTCGGAAAGGTTTTCGTTTCTCATTTGTTCTTTCATGACCCCTATGCGATCACCTCCCTCCTGCATATGCCTCCATTCTCCCGGTATGGCGCGGTAAAGAAGGTCTTCCCCTGAGTCGGAGGGAGTCTCTTCAAAATAAATAGAGTCTTCCGCATCTCTGGACGTACCAAATCCCCAGGAAAAGGGGAGCATGATGATGTCATACTCCAATCCTTTTGCTGCGTGGACCGTGATCACCTGCACTGCCTCCTCATCGCTTTCCAGACGAATTTGCCACTCTTCTTCTCCAGAACTGTTGTTACCGATATGTTGCTTCAGGCTATGCAGATCTCTCATCAACGAGGGGTGATTTTCTTTCTGTAAAATCTCTGCAAGGTGTATTAAATTCGTATATCTTCTTTCTCCATCTCTCAACTGGAGCAGGTGTTGGGTAATGCCCATTGAGTGAAGCCAATGGCGGAAGGCAGGTAGAAAGCCATTTTTTTCCCGCCTGTGGCCAAACCAGACCATTGCCTGAAAGGCCTTATCCATTTTCGAAGGGTCGAGAAGATCACTCTCTGTAAAACCGGCACTTTCAGTAGTCATGGCTGTGTGAAGATGACGTCTATCGTGAGGTGTTACGGCCGCCTGAAGTATGCGCAGTAGATCCAGAGCCTCACCGGTCTGAAACAGAGAAACAGAGCTTCGAATCACACAGACCACACCACTCTGGCGCAGTGATTGTTGCACAAGACTTGCCTCTCTATGGCTGCGAACCAGAACTGCAATGGACCCGGCTCTGACTCCCAGGTTCAGAAGATTTACTATGCGGCTGGATAAATCAATCAAAGATCGACTGACAGCTGAGCTACCATTTTTCTCTTTCAGCAGAATCATTTCCAGTGGTATGGAATACAAACCTTGCAACTGTCCATCGAGTTCTGGCAACACTTCACGACCCGACTCTACATGAATGAAATCTATGCCCTGATGGAGAAATGGGCCACCGGATTCCGGGAAAAGAGTGGTGTGATTCTTGACTTGAAACAGAGCCTCAATGGCTGCTAGAATGCCGGGTGTGGAACGAAAATTTCTGGAAATTGTATGGGAACCGCTGGAAACACTCCTTGCTTTTTCGTATATGCGTAAATCGGCACCACGAAACCGATAGATCGATTGCTTGGGATCGCCTATGAGGAACAGAGCCTTCCCGTTCCCCTGAAAAATTTTACGAAAGATATTCCACTGATTCTGGTCAGTGTCCTGAAACTCATCAATGAGTGCAGCGTCATAGAGCGTCTGAAGCTTTCGCAAAAGGAGGCTCTCCTGAGGGAGGCTAATGCCTTCCAGAAAGCGAGTGAGAAGATCGTCATACGTTAGCAGATTGCTTCGTTCCTTTTCTTTCTGTAAACTTTTTTTGATATTGCCATAGGCGCCAGAAAGGAGAGAGAGCCAGGCTGAATAAAAACAACGGGAGTAGATGTTCACTTCACGGAGGTATTCCTCCAGCAAAGTGGGTACGGGGTGGGAATCGAAGGGGTTTTTCTGTCCACGGTTACATCCATCCTCCAGTCTGGCACCGGTGTACTTTACAAAAGATTTAAGTTTTTTTTCCGCAGGAATTGAGGGCAGCATGGCTATTGCATTGGATATCTCTTCCAGCTCTTTTCCCACGGAACTGGCGCGGTATTTTGAACCGTTCAGTATTTTTTTATGAATTGCAGATTGAATTTCTTCTTTAAACGTTTCCTTTTTTTCGTTCCAGCACAGTTGTAGCCTTTCTGTAATCAGTCGGTAGCCCTCTACCTCAGAAAAGCTGGCTTTTTTATGGGGTGCTTCGATTTCAGCAGCTCCCTTTCGCAGAGCATGAATGATGGTAGATTCAAAATCTTTGAGTGAGTAACCATGATCCACCATCATCTGCAAGAATGGAGGTGTGGCCTGGATGGTGGTACGCCGCCACTCATCGTGGATGCATTGGAGGATCAGGTCTTTTGCATCTTCAACCAATCGCGGATGAAAGGTGAGATTGCTTTCAAAAGAAAACTCCTGTAAGGAGCGATAGACGAAGCTATGGATGGTGTGGATGGGAGCTCGGTCAAATTCCTCGAGTGCATGTTCAATGATGGTCAGGTATTCTCTGCTTTTTGATCTATCCCTCAGTATCTGTTCCAGAAGAGGATCTTTTTTGTGATAAGATGTATCGGGATCTGGTTCTCCCGGCTGTGTGTCCAAAAGATACGCACGTCCATTTTGTAGAATCTGTCGCAAACGACTGCGAAGTTCTGCAGCAGCTGCGTTGGTAAAGGTGACAGCCAGGATTCGTTGCGCTGCGCCACGGGGGTGGCTTTCACCAATTTTTAAAAGCAATCGAAGGTAGATTCTTACTATACTGTAGGTTTTTCCAGTCCCCGCCGAAGCTTCGATTATGTGTACGCCGGAGAGAGGAAGATCTGCAATATTTAGCTCGATGAAAGATTGGGGTAATGTGCGTTGAGTGATTCCCCTCTCCATCTCATCGTGACCAGAAAAGGGTAGTAGTGGTTCTGCCTCCCTGTCTCTGTGTGCGGCGGCATCCCTTTTGTTAGAAGAACCCATCCAGCGCCTCTTTGCTGCTCAGGGGAGTGAATAGCTCCCGGGAGAGTTCTATGAACTCCTGTAAATAGAGCCTGTCGTCTAAAATCCAGCGAGAACGAAAAAGAGCCAGCTCTTCTGGTTTCCATCGATTGGTCTTTGTGTATTCGTTCCGCATATATTGCTCTACGTCATGAATGATTTTTTCCAGGGTTTCGCCATCCCGTTTCTGGTTTTCCTTGAATGCAAAATAGAGAGATGGCTGCGGAGAGAAGAGAACAGGGCTTTTTTCTCCCCGATGAAATAGATCCACCAGACGCTTCAAAATCTGCACCGCATTTTGGGTTTCCATATTCATGGATGGAAAGTCGTATGTGATCAGAGAAAAACCCGCCTCCTTTTTTTTGCAGAGATAGCGTATACCGTGTATTTTTTTTTGGCCATGGTCTGCACCTGCAAGGAAAAGAAGGGCTTGAATCCACAGGACAAAAAGTCCATCGGCACGAAGGGATGCGCTATGAAAATCATAGATATAGCCATCCCCGACAAAGAGGCTCCTTGTGCCCGCAAGCAGAGGCTCGCTATCCGGTCCCTGAAATTGAAACTCCCGGGACTCGACACCGTTGTTCAAAAAAAACTCAAGTATAGTGGAAATATTCCTCCAGATCCGATGAAAGCGAATGGCACCTTCCTGGCCGGGGGGAAGTCGGCCCGCACCCAGGAAGTGATCATACAAACTTTCTTCCAGATTATCTTTGTCGTGAATGCTCCACTGATTCTTCAATATGCGATAAACCGCATCGCGGATGAGAGAACTCTGGTCCAGAGGATCTATCCAGAAAGGCTCCTCATCCTCTTGCGCAAGGATTGGAGCCGAGAGATGAACGGAGAGTTTTCGGTTTGCGTAGTATCGGATGGGGTTTCTACAGAAATAGAAAAATTCCGCCAGATTCTCTCTCTCTTCCGATTTCTGGAATTCCGGGGAAGACACTGAGTCAACCAGGGACGCCAGGGAATAACGTTCCGGATTGGCGAAAGTGAGTGCCGACTCAAAGTAGAAACGCGAGTACCCAGGATCAGGTCTGCGCATATTCTCCTGTTCGCTTCCCGCTATGGAGCCATTGGCAGAAGAGTCCAATTCTGTCTGTGCACCGCATTTTTCTGGAGAGGGCCGAAAGTAGTCGGGATGAAATCCATGAAGTCGTTGTGCGATGACGGGATAATCGTTCATACGATAGATCAGCTCCTGCACAACCGTGGATGGATAAAGCAGCGCATTACTTGCCGCCATTCTGCCCACATAGCTAATGTGCAGAGAGTCTCTCGCGCTCAGGATGGTATCGAGAAAGAGCTGACGATCATCGGTGTGGCGAGATCGATCGCTGGCAAGGGGGTGAGCGGCAATTAAGTCAAAGGAAGGAGCCAGATCCCTTGCAGGGAAGTCCGCTTCATTCATTCCCAGAATGGCTATCATGGAAAAAGGTACGCTACGCATGGGCATGACAGAACTGAAGGTGATGCCCTTTCTCAGGAAACCCATACCAGGTCGGCTATCGCTGAATACCGATTGAATCTCCTCAGCAATGGAGGCCGCATCCATAGGTGGAAGCTGATCCAGCATTGCAAAATCTTCCGCAATTCTGCGCAACGAAGAGAGTTCCATTCCCGGGGGTTTAATTTTTTCCAGAATGGATTGGAGCGTAACACCCCATTCTGAAGGTGTGCGCGGTTTTTGCAGGTCTGAAGCCATCTCCATAAGATCCTCTACAAACTCCGCCCAGCGTCCTAGAAGCCTGGCGCCATCTCCCTCCGGTCCATTGATAAGCGTATAACCGTGATAGACGGAGGCGTCGTCGCCACCCATGGCATAACCTACAAGCAACCGTTTCAGACCGGCCCGGAAACTATTTCGGTCAGGAAGTGGAAGATTCAGGGCGTGTATGTGATTTGCGTCCATGCCCCAGCGGATGAACGAGAGTCGTATCCACTCTTCGATTGGTTCTAGATCTTCCATATGAAATCCATACCTCTGACGTATAACGGGAAGATCCAGAAGCGCAAGAACATCACTGGTTGAAAACCGACTCGATGAAAATTCCAGAAGAGCCATGATTGCCTCGTAGAGCTCCTTCTCTGGCGCTGGATGACGGTCCGCTATGGAGAAGGCAATGGCTCCCTCCTCATCGGCATTGAAGACCGCATGGATGAAGGGTGCATAAAGTTCCATATCAGTGGCCATAACAAGGATATCGGAAGGTGACAGATTTTTGTCGGATTCCAGGGACCGGAGAATTTCATCTTTCACTACCTCCACTTCCCTCAAAGGGTTATGGCAGCAGTGGATTTTGAGAGATTCATCGTGTTTTGCTCTCTTCGTTGAGGAATCAGGTTCTAACGCATCGTCCATGAGTATCATCTGCTGTAGCTGGCCCAGGGCGCTATGGGATTTTTTAACATGCTCAACTGAATGTGAAATGACCTGGAAATCTGGAAATGCCCCGTAACGCTTTTTAAATTGAGACTCTTCGTGGAACAGTTCATGGCTCAATTGTGTCAAAAATGCATGAGAACTCTTTCCCCAGCTTTTCAGCAGGGGTGCTCCATTATTTTTTGCGGCGTTTTCTAATTTTGAGAATGGAATCGGAGTATGATAGAAATAATGAATGTCTGTAAAACGACTGAGGGATAGCAGGAGATGGAGATGGAGCGGCGGAAGAGTGGTGATTCCAAAAAGAGAAAGACGGTCAGGCAACGCTATTTGCCGGGGCCAGGTTTCCAGCTGGAAAATTTGGTCCAGCAATCGGAGTGGATGACCGGGAGAGTCGTGAGGAAAAAGCCAGCGCCAGAGATGCTGTTGCCATATTGCTCTGGAATCGTCGGTTTTTGCAGGCTTTTCGTTACTCCAGGAACGTACCATATCGTTTCTATGGACCAGGTAACGATCCATCAGGTCGGCCGCTTTTTTGCAGAAGAGAAATTTTCCTCGATCATCGCGGCCCTCCAGATAGGCGCGGACAGGAGCAAACTCTTCATCCCGGGTTATTTCGTCCAGAAGTCCCCAGATCTGCCAGTGAAGATGGGAAAAATCCGCCGGGAATGGCTCACCCGTGAGTTCCTGTACCAGCCTGCTCAAAAAAGCGTTGGGGAAGGGGAACTCAAGACCTGAGGCAATCCCCACCTGGTCGGCGATGAAATAGTTCAGATAACGCTCCATTCCGCGGCTCTGGATGAGTATTACCTCTCTGGCAAAGGGCGAAGGTCTGCTTTTCTGGATCATCTGGCTGAGAGCCAGAGCCAGCCCATCTGTGCGGCTGGCTGTGTGTAGTTTAAAAGATCCTTTCATAGCCTAAAGATCATAACTATCGGTATATTCCGGAATCACACAGTCCCAGCCAAGATCCTTTTCAATACGAATTTTCATAGCCTCCGATGCCTCCTGTTCCCCATGGGTCAGATAAACCCGTTTGGGAGGCGATCGAAACTGTTGCAGCCACGCAATGGTCTCGTCTGGGTCCGGGTGTGCTGAAAGGCTCTCCATTGAGACCACCTCACAACGAATGGGTATTTGCTGGCCATGGATCTTAATCTCCTGCTTCCCATTGACAATGGAGTCACCTCTCGTTCCCTTTGATTGGTATCCAACGAACAGGATAGTGTTGCGCGGATCAGAGGCAACTCCGCGGATATGGTGCAGCACACGTCCACCGGTGGCCATACCGCTGGCAGAGAGAACTATGGCAGGAGCATCGCTTTTAACCAATCGTCTGGAATCTTCGGGATCGGTGATCAATCGTGTTCGTTCTACCATTGCATTGCATTCCGCCACATCCAGGGCCTGCTCCTGGGAGTATCTACAGAACAACTCCGTAGCTGCGATGGCCATGGGACTATCCAGATAGACAGGGATGTCGGGCAACCTGTTTTTCTTCATTAACCGATGGAGTATATAGAGAATTTGCTGGGATCGTCCCACTGCGAACGCGGGTATAAGAAGTCGCCCTCCACGGCTCAGCGTCCGTTCTGCCACAGCCTGAATTTCAGTCTCCGGATCCTTGTGAGAGTGTTTTCGGTTCCCATATGTGCTCTCCAGAATCAGGTAGTCGCTTTTTTGAATCATTTCCGGTGGATTCATTGTCAAACTGGACATACGTCCCATATCACCGGTGTAGATCAACGTGGTGTTTCCGATTCGAAAGCGTACCATGGAAGAGCCCAGAATATGCCCGGCCGAGATAAATTCAGCGGTTGTCTCATCGTTCAGGTGCAACAATTCATGACGCTCTACTGGTTCAAAGTAGTTGATGGTTTTCCGTGCATCTTCCGCTGTAAATAGAGGAAGTGCCTCCTTATGCCTGGAAAACCCCTCACGATTGGCATATGCCGCATCTTCTTCCTGAAGATGGCCGGCATCCGGCAGCAGTATGGTGCAGAGCTCGATGGTGGCCGGAGTGGCGTAGATCTTTCCGCGGAAGCCCTGTTTTATAAGTACAGGAAGATAGCCACTATGGTCGATATGGGCATGGGTGAGAAGCACGCCGCTTAAATCACCTGCATAAAAAGGCAGGGGTGACCAGTTGCGAAGCCTGAGATGTTTGGTTCCCTGAAAAAGACCACAATCGATCAAGTAGCTATGGCCATCGGTAGTGAGCATATGTCTGGATCCTGTCACGGTTCCGTTGGCTCCAAAGAATTGTATCTTCATTAAGCAAATCTCCTTTCACACTTTTGCCTTTTTGTTGCCCCCACCTGGCGCGATTTTTCGCAAAATTTCGTAAGCAGGGAAACATGGTTCCAGTTGCGGACCTGGCAATATTGAGAGATCGTTGAGAGATTACAACTCTATTGGTTTCCCGGAGCAGTACGGGGAGGGGAAAAAATCTTTACTGTTCTTGAGCCAGGCGGGAACGATGCAAAATGATATGGAGGAACCCATGAGGACTTTAATTTCAAAAATCGTCACCGTTACGACCGCTTTCGTGTTTATTGCATTGCTGACTCAGTGTAGAACCGGAATTCGATATATTTCACAGAATGAATCTCGCATTCGAGTCCCTGCCAGTTCCCAGCCGCTCTACCTTGTCATCACCGATGGCCGTGCAGATAAAACCCCCAGAATACCACCGGCAGAGACAATCTCTTCCAGTCAAACGGGGGCCTATGATTTGAAAAAAGAGGTGGAAACCAACCCTGACCTGACCGTACGGGCTATTTTTCTTGATCTGTTCACAAAAAACCATATTGTAGTCACTGAAACCGATAGATCTCATCCGTTTGAAATCGTCATAGAACTTTACACACTGGATAGACTGGATACCAATTGGAAAAGCTCCGTTCGACTGGTTGTCAGCAATGGCAATTATCAACAGACTATTTCCACGACGTACGAGAGGCCGGACCTTCTGGGGAAAAGAGATGGCGAAAAAACCTTGAGCCAGGCGCTCTCAGCAGCGATAGACAAAATCGATTGGGATAAGCAATTCCCACACTGAGAGACGCTCTTCTTTATCAGAGCCAGAGAACCGGTCCCATCGGGGCCAGCAGTGTGAATGTGGAAGGTAATCATCGCATGGAGATATTGCTGGCCGACGATCATCCCCTCTATCGTGAGGGGTTACGGAGCATTCTATCCGAATTAGCAATGCCCACAGAATTTCGTGAAGTGAATGATGTGGAACAGCTTCGCCAATTTCTGGAAGAGAGTGGCAGATTCGATCTCGTAGTTCTGGGAAATCTCTCCGGACTCGATTCCTATGAATCCCTATTATTGATCAACGATCTGAATCCTGGCAAAGTGCTTTTGATTGCCAGTGAGGGAGAAAGTAACCGGAATCGTCACGACCTTGCCCATCTTGGAGTGGCCGCTACAATCCCTCGAGTGATTTCCTCTGAACTCTTGAAAAATATTGTGCAACTGATTCTTGCCGGTGGAGTCT
>JBNLFC010000058.1:0-12372 GCA_050305335.1 Leptospirales bacterium | reverse complement strand
TCGCCGTTTTGTAGTTATTAAAGAAGAGAAGGGGCAGTGTGCTCTTGTCCAGGATCCTGAGGGAGGGACAGTGGTAGCCCATGTGGGTTCAGGCCCTGCCTGGGATGAGATCCCCACAATTTATCTGGGGCTTACCATCTTTGATATTTTGCGGGAGGAGCGAAAAAAAGGGAAGCATCAGTATTTCCAGATTTTTTTGAAAATCCTGGAAAGGGAAGAAAGAGCAATAGAAACAGGCTATCTTCATGCTGCTCCTCTGGCTGAGCGTGATACCGACGAACTGGATCGGTTCATCGATGGATTACAGCAGTTTATTTCACTGATCCCTCCTGAACCTTCCGAGCCTCCCACTGATCTTGCTCCCTCCCGGTTCACGCCTAACGATCGGGAGCGTCTCTTGCGCATGCTGGATGCCAGACTGCGAAAAGATCCTCTGAATTTCGACTATGATATGTGCATTCGCGCCATGGAGATTCTGGAGGATCTAACGTCGCGATATAAAAGTCTTTCCGACTCCTATTCACTGCGCGAAGTAACGCGGTTGCTCGTAGCCGCCTCGGGTCATGATATTCATGAAGTGAGAAATCGTGCAAACATCGCTCTGGAAAGGCTCTTTGCTCCAAAAGAGTACGATGCTCCTCTTGCAACGCGTTTTGTTAATGCACGGGTAGGGGAAGTTGTGCGAATTGATTTTCAGCTGGAAGATCCCGGAGAATCCAGTTATTTCGTGCGAGTATATCACTCTGAGGCTGCGGGCGAACTCTTTCTGGGCAGGGACCTGCAATTCAACGATATCCCTCTTCAGCAGAGGGATGCGTTCGGTAATTTTATATTTGCGATGAAGTTCGAGTATGTGGGGCAGAAGGACTTTGTGGTCTTTCAAAAAAACAGTGAAGAGTATGTCTGGCTCAATCGCTATGATACAAGCGGTCGCATCAATATCATGCCCGATATCCGGGGTGATCTGGTTCTGGAGATATTTACCGATATTCATGGGCATACAGGCATTTACTGGAAAACCAACACCGAACACCCTGGCCTTGTGTATAATGAGAATGGCCAGGTGATCCGACTGGGAAGTTTTGCGGATGTGGCGGCGCATCTTGTGGGAATTAAAGAGAAGTATGCGATATCCGCCATATATTTGCTCGGTGTGCAGACGAGGGGCAGTAACCGGGAGGATTGGGCTTCCAATGCGACCTCCCCTTCTCCTTTTTCTCCTATGAGTCTCACAACCATTGAAGATTTTCTGGGAGGCGAAAAGGAGTTCCGCAATCTAATTGAAGTGGCGCATTCACTGGATATCCGGGTCATTGTGGATATAATTCCTCACCTGAACAGGCGTAGCATGGAGCTTGCCGAGTCGCTGACGGTGAAGTGCTATGATGGGTCCGGCAATCTTGTGGAACGAGCCTCCACCGACGGTCGATACGGGAGCTGGAACGATGGCAAACTCTTGAACTATCGTTACTTCGAGCTCTGGGAGTGGCTGGCCGGTTCGGTGGTGAAGCTGATCGAAGATTTCAACATTGATGGGATTCGATTTGATTCAGCTCATGCTGTACCCATCATGATGAAAAAAAACAATTTCCCCTATGTTTATGATAAAAAGCGCACTCACGAAGAGATGGTGATGGGTAATATAATTGTAAACGATATGGAATACAGCCACTTCGTTACAACCGGCTATTACGATGCTGCCTGTAGAGATAATATTGCAGTTCCCATTCACTACTTCTTAATGCTTCAGGTAGAGCGGGCTCTACGCCGTCTGGATCGGAGCTATTTTATTTATCTTGCTGAGTGCTACTGGGGGCATGAGCGTTTTCTTGCCAGAACGGGTGTGATCCCGTATAACTCGGCTCTTTTTAAGATTTCGGAAAACATCGTGCATGGAAAAAGCGATGTCAGGGAAATCTATCATGTCTATGATAACTACTTCCCATCCACATTGCCTCCTGGAACTGCTATGCTGGGTATACTGGGCAATCATGATGAAAGGCGTGGACTCAATACGTTCGGCCATCGCGGTGTTCGGGCTGCCATTGCGCTCACTATTTTCATGAGCGAGATTGTTATGGATTATGAAGGTAGCGCGGAAGGGGAGGGATGGAAGGTTTATCTGGACAATATCTATGTGAACTGGAATCAATTTGAGTATGCTTCCCATAGAAGTCTGGAACCCTTCTACCGTGAATGGTATGCATTTCATCGCCGTGTGCACGGAATGGGTCAGATGGTCTGGGCCAACAACCACATGGTTGCCGCCGCAATGAAACGGGAAGGAAGCCAGGCATGGGTGGGCGCGTTCAACTTTTCCGACCAGAATCAGCACATTTCCATACAATTCGATAACCCTCGTCTCAATATTGCAGACAATGACTACTTTATCGTGGAGGATCCACTCTACTCTCCCATAACCACTCACTACAGCTACTTTGACGGGCAGGAGCTTAAATCGTCGAGAATTGATACCATGGTTTCCTACACCGAGCGGGTGAAACTGTTGACGTTACAGAAAGTAGAAAACCTGGAAGATTACTATTTTCAGTTTTTGCGAGACTCATTCCTGCGCATGTGCCGCATTCAGAATGTCTATTCTTTTACCGACAACTTCTCTTATCGCCAGATATCCATGCATATTCAGAGCTCCGAGGAGTTTTTTCGATATATCAAGGAAAATCTTCTGGAACTGCTGGATGGTTCAGACGCTTCGGAAACTCTGGAGCTGGGACTCAAACGAACTCTCTTTCACATTTTCAGGAACGAGCAGAAACCGGGTGAAGTGATTCTGGACTATCTTGAGCAGATGTCTGCTCACCCGGATGCAAGACTTTCCCTTCTGGGCACCCATTTAAAAACCCACCACGAAAAGGGGGCATGGGTTTTTCTATCAGCCGAAGCGGAACCCTTCTCCCGGAGCGGTGGTCTGGGTAATGTGGTCTGTGAGTTGCCCCGTGAGCTGGTGAGCCTGGGAGAAAAATGTTACATCATCACAGGTTACTATAAACACGGCGATCCTGCTGCCGTGTCACGGATACAGGAGTCGGTGAAGAAGTATAATGTCAAATATACCGGAAAGCTACTTCGATTCAAGATCCTGGGTGACGACTACGAAGTGGGAGTCCACGAGTGCGACGTAAAGGGAGTAACCTACTATCTACTGGATCACCATGAGTTTTTTGACGGTCTGTACTGGGGTTATACGGCCATCGAAAAGCTCAGAAAACGAATCGCGTTTGCAAGAGCTTCGGCCGAGCTGATCTGTACCTTCGGGCTTAAACCTCACTTCACACTGACCAACGATGCCTTCACAGGCCTTTTCAACGGCATTGTCCGAAGCGATCCGGTTTACTATGGGAACACCAATTTTCAGAGATGTACCTTTCTCCATATGATCCACAATGGTGGATGGCAATATTTCGACGCCTATGACCGAAACGAGAACGGATATGATAATTTTAAGCTTTTCAATCTGCCGGGCTGGAAAGCCGGCGAGTTTTGCGACCCCGTTCATGGCGGTCGTCTCAACTGTATGGCCGCAGCTGTTCGTTTTGCCGACCGTACCATTACAGTCTCTCCTTCCTACGCAAAGCAGATCGAGTATGCGTGCGACGGCCTGGAGCATATACTCAGTAATGTGATTGGAATCTCCAACGCCATTGGTGAAGATTTTGGAGTTCGTATGGTGGAGCGTTTTCAGAAGTCGGGCTTTTTTCAGGCAAACCATGGAAGACTGCTGGAATATGTGGAGAGTCACTCTCAATTGCGGGAAAAAATCCAGAAGCGCTACCCTGACCTGCTGGAGAAAAAAATCGATCCCATGAAGGAGATTCGTGATCCCATTCGCAGGCATACCATACTGAGATTTTTAAACAAAATGATGCTTCAGATGGATCGCGGTTTTGAGGTGGATCCTGATGCTATTATGGTAACCATGATCCACCGTATCACGGATCAGAAGGGGTTCCAGTTACTTCTGGAGGCATCGGAAAAAATCTTTAAGGGCCTGAAAGTTCAGGCGATCATAGGTGGTGCTGTCGCATCCGGGGATCGACGCGGGGAGGAGCTTGCACATGGGCTCCATTTGCTCAGCACATACTACCCCGGACAGGTATCTGTGAATTTTGGATTTCAGGACATCAGTATTCCTATGCTCTCCACGGATCTTTTTTTGATGCCCTCCATGAATGAGCCGGGTGGAATTGCGCAACTGGAAGCCTTCGCCTGTGGTGCATTGGTGGTTGCCAGAGCAACGGGGGGTCTGAAAGACACGGTTACTCCACTCTATGTGGATGGCAACAGTGAAGTAAAGGGCAACGGTTTTCTTTTTTCCGACTATCACTCGTTGGCCTTTGCCGATGCTATGGAGCGTGCAGCTACTTTTTTTCGTACCAACACTCGTGCTACCATTCTGCGTGCCCGGTTGAATGCGGAGAACTCCATTTACTACTGGGATCACCCGGCACGCAAATATATTAAGGAGATGTATAATATTAAGGAGATTATACGATTGATTCGATGATGGTTTTTCCTGGAAGACCTTACCCCCACGGGGCTATCTGTCGAGATGGTGGCGTGAACTTTGCAATCTTTTCAGAGCATGCCAGGAAGGTTTTTCTGTGTCTTTTTAATTCCGCCGAACCGCCAGAAGAGACAGATAGAATTGAGCTTATAGAGAGAACTGACTTTATCTGGCACTGTTTCATTCCCGGCCTTTCTTCCGGTCAGCGTTATGGCTATCGTATGGATGGTGATTTTGATCCTGGCGCCGGGATGCGATATAATGCCAGTAAGCTTTTGTTGGATCCCTACGCGCGGCTGATAGTCCGGCCTCCGAAGGTTAAACCTGATCTATGTGCATCTGTCTTTCTGAAAGAAGAGATAGAAGGGGTGATGGAAGAGTCCGAGGTAATGAATACTTCCGATACGGCTGACATTGCTCCGCTGGGTGCGGTGTATCAAGATGATTTCGACTGGCACGGGGATGTTAGACCCGATCGCCCTCTCCAGGAAACCATCCTGTATGAGCTGCATGTCAAGGGGTTCACAAAGCTCAATCGTAAAATCGATCCCTCTTTGAGAGGTACTTACGCCGGTCTTGCATCGGACGTCGCTCTGGATTACCTGAAAAAACTGGGAATCACGGCGGTGGAGCTGATGCCGGTGCACTACTCAACGGTGGAGCAGCATCTTCTTGAAAAAGGTCTCAGCAACTACTGGGGATACAATACGCTATCTTTTTTTATGCCCGATCCGAGATACGCAGTCAATCAAGATCCAGAGGGTAGTATTCGTGAGTTCAAGGAGATGGTGAAGCGCCTCCACGGAGAAGGTATTGAAGTTATTCTGGATGTGGTGTACAATCATACCGCCGAGGGTAATCAATATGGTCCCATGCTTTCTCTCCGCGGTATTGACGACTCTATCTACTATCGAAAGGATGCCGATAATCCGGCTGTTTATGTCAATTATACCGGCTGCGGCAATACGTTAAATCTTTATAATATGCAGACTCTTCATCTGGTCATGGAATCTTTGCGTTACTGGGTAAATGAAATGCATGTGGATGGTTTTCGCTTCGATCTCGCCGCATCCCTTGGACGAGCTGAAGATGAGTTTGATCGAAATGGCCCCTTTTTCCAGGCCGTGTATCAGGACCCGGTGCTATCTCGAGTCAAGCTCATTGCAGAACCCTGGGACCTTGGACCGGAAGGTGATAGAGAAGGAAGCTATCCATTACGCTGGGCTGAGTGGAATGGTAAATATCGCGATACCATTCGACGCACATGGAGAGGCGATCCGGGCATTATTGCTGATTTTGCCACCAGGATTTCAGGATCCAGTGATTTATTCGGACTCAGTGGCCGATCTCCCGTTTGTAGTATCAACTATGTTTGCTCTCATGACGGATTTACTCTGTACGACCTGGTGAGTTACAACGAGAAATACAATGAAGAGAATCAGGAAGGGAATCGAGACGGAACCGAGTTGAATTACAGCTGGAACAGTGGTGCGGAAGGTGACACATCCGATCACAAAATATTGACACTCAGATACCGTAGAATGCGAAGTATGATGGCGACGTTGCTTCTCTCTCAAGGGACTCCCATGATTTATATGGGAGACGAGCGGGGACGAACTCAAAGAGGGAATAACAACCCCTACTGTCAGGATAATGAAACCAGCTGGATGGAGTGGGAGTTGAATCCCTCGGATAAAAATTTCCTTGAGTTTACCAGCCGGATGATTCACTTGAGGAAAGGGAACTTTCTGCTTTCTAAAAGGCGTTTTTTTAACGGCCACAACAGAGATCTCTCCACCGGTGAGAAACCCGATGTGATATGGTATAGCTCTTCGGGCAATGAGCTGAGCGAAGAGGAGTGGATGTCAGGAGAACTTTCTTCTATTTGTTTTTATCTGATGGCTGACTATTTTGCGGAACGATCCTTTCAAGATGGCGTTTTACCTGCATCATCCTTGTTGATCATTGTAAATCCGGCACTGAAGAACATTCGCTTTCGACTGCCCCGTCTGGAGGTTGCAGCCTGGAAAAGATTGCTGGATACCAGAATGCAATTTTTCGATGAAAAGGATGTGATTGTCAAAGCCGACCAGGAGTATCCGCTCTCCGGAATGTCTCTTGTAATTCTGGAACCGTTGAGGGATTGACTGAATGGATGACCTTCTGGAAAGGGCGAGCAAGCGAGGAATTCTATCTTTCTATTACAATGTAGAGGGCCAACGGGTCGATTTGAATGAAAACGTTGCCGCTGAACTCTTACGAATTCTTGGTGGAAGCGATGTGACAACTGCTCCCGTTGAGATGGATTGTGTCATTGTCTCTTTTATCGACGATAGGGAACCTGTGTACTGGCAATTAGCCCAGCTCCCATCCTTTGATTTGAACCAAAAAGTCGGGTGCCGAATCGAACTGGAATCGGGCTATAACGTATACTTCAGCATAGATCTCGCGGAGGCTGCTGAATTCAAGATAGATGTCGAGGATCAATGGAGCGGATGGGCTCCCTTTTCCTATACCAGAAAGAGAGTGGTCTTTCCCGTTTCCCTACCGGTGGGCTACCATCGACTCCACTGGACCATCTCTTCGCTGCATCTGCACGGAGAAGCATTGGTAATGGTGGCGCCGGAGAAGTGCTTTTTCGACCCACCCATTGCGACCTCTGGAAGTCGACGAATTGAATCGCCGCCGGGTCCGGGAACCAGCGCACGTCATCCGGCTGTGGGCCTCTCCGTTCAACTATACGCGCTGCAATCGTCGCGAAATGGGGGGATGGGAGACCTGCAGGACCTTTCACAACTGATGAATATGCTGAAAGATTCACCCGTATCAGTCATCGGCGTGAACCCCATACATCCGCTTTTTACATGCAATCCCGAGCGGATCAGCCCCTATTTTCCCTCCTCCCGTCGTTACTGGAACTACCTGTACTGTGTTCCCCAATGGATGGACTGTTTTCAAGAATCAGATATGGATGATTTTTTTTCTGAGCAAGAGCCGCTAGTCTCCTCTCTGCTGGATGACCGACAGCTGATACCGTACGAATCGCTATTTAAGAAGAAGATGAAGTTATTTGAAACAATTTTTGATCGTTTCTCTGTTGAACATCTTGATGGGGAATCCAGACAGGGACGCGATTTTGTGAGGTTTCAGGAAACAGAGGGTGATGATCTCGAGAAGCAAGCAACTTTTGATGCTTTTTACGAACATTTCTTCCCGGATGGAAAGGGGGACTGGAGTCTTCGCATGGAGGAGTATGCCTCCATTCACTCCAGAGCTTCGCAAGAATTAAGACAGACGCTCGCGAAGCGAGTATTGTTTTACAAATATCTCTATTGGTCAATTCACAACCAGCTGGAAAGACTTCAGCGTCATGCCGCCTCTCTGGATATGAAACTGTATATGGATCTTGCCGTTGGTATTTCCCACGACGGTGCTGGCGTCTGGAGCGATCGTGATCTATATGCTCTTCCTGCACGCATAGGAGCTCCTCCTGATCCTATCGCACCCATGGGGCAGGACTGGGGTCTGGCTCCCATTCATCCTCTGGCAATGCGAAAAAAAAGCTACAAACCTTTAATTAAAATTCTTCACAGTTCTATGTTGCCCGGTGGCGTGGTTCGCATTGATCACGTTATGTCACTCTTTCGTCTCTACTGGGTTACAGCACAGGGAGGTGGCTTTGTAGCATATCCGTATCGCGAATGGCTTGCGGTTCTTGCTCTGGAGAGCCAGAGAAGGAGGTGCATTGTGATTGGCGAAGATCTGGGAACCGTACCCGATTATGTTCGCCGTGAGATGAAAAAAAGGGCCATTCTCTCCTGGAAGGTGCTCTATTTTGAAAAAGAGAACCACGCTATCAGGGATCCAGCCACATTCTCCGAGCTTTCTGTAACGACTCTCAATACTCATGATCTGGCAACCCTCGGCGGCTACTGGGCAGGGCGTGATATTCAGATTCGCAATCGTTTGCATCTCGTACAGGACGATGATCAAGTTCATATTCAGAGGGGAGTGGATCGTCAGGCCTGGATCAATCTGCTTCGCGCTCTCAATCTGGTAGACAGGGGAACGGAGGTAGGTTCCCTATCCCTGGAAGATGTTTTGATATTGTTTCACAAAGTGCAAAGTAGAAGTAACAGTGGTATGGTAATACTTTCCCTCCATGATCTTCTGGGGGATCTGGATCAACCCAATCTTCCAGGTACGTATAGAGAATATCCCAACTGGTCCATTCCGTATCCTGTGAAAGTGGATGCAATGAGAAACCATACTCTTTTCCGGAGGATTCTGGACGAGTTCGATTATGGAATCGGTCAGTCAGTGCTGCATCGTTAGTGCATATTCAGTTCAAACGATTTCTCTATTCCGGCGATCTGGAGCAGCAGTTCCGAAGGGGACTCTCCAGCTGTGTCTGCGGAGTAGATAGGAGCAATGCGGTTCACATAAAAGCTTTCAATCTCACCAATATTTCGAGCCTCGATCATTCCCCGGGAGGTAACCTGAAAATATTTATCCACCAGGTTGGCCATCTCTCTGGAAATATGAATGCGTTCCGTTTCTCCGGCGCTCTCCAGCCTGCTGGCAATGTTCACCGTAGTACCCCATATGTCATAGGCAAACTTTCTCTTTCCCACGACTCCGGCGGTGACCGATCCTGTATGGATACCTATGCGAATTCTCCATAGGGGAGATCCTTTGGTTTTATGAACGTTCTTCAAAGAACGAATCATTTCCATAGCAGCCAGAACCATTCGAAGGGCCGAGGTGGAATCCCGGGCGGCGAGACCTCCTGCACACATGTACGCATCGCCAATGGTTTTGATCTTCTCAAGTTTAAAGTGATCTACGATATCATCAAAAATGCCGAAGTTCAGATCCAGAAGGCTGACCAGTTCGCTTTCAGACATTCCATCCGCAATTCTGCTGAAGTCTTCAAAATCGGCGAACATTACCGAAACATTTTCATGACGTCGACTTCGAGTGTGGCCTGTCTCCTTCAGTTCACTGGCAATCTCCAGAGGCAGAATATTCTGCAATAGCTCATCGGAACGTTCTACGGCAGCTTCCAGTTCTCTGGTTCTTTCCTGTACGCGAAGTTCCAGATTGTTTCTTTCCTGTAGAAGCTCTTCGTGAATGCGGGCATTTTCCAGTGCGATTCCCGCAAGGGAAGCGAATGCCTGGAGTAGATCCACGTCGCGTTCATTGAATGGGGTCCCATCTTTGCGATTGAGCACTTCAATAGCGCCAAGTATGGTATCGCTGGACCCTTTAACAGGGGAACAGAGAATGGATCGTGTAAGATAACCTGTGGATTTATCATATTCGTGGTTGAAGCGAGGGTCCCGGTAGGCATCAGGAATGTTCAGGCTGATACCATTTTCTACTACAAAACCAGCAATCCCTTTACCAGGAGGAAGACGGATCGCATCGCTACCCTGGGCAATGCGTGAAACCAGCTCCTTGCTTTCGCTATCCAGTAAAAAAAGAGTAGATCGGTCCGCCTGCATGACTCCGGTAACGCGCAAAAGAATTAGATTCAACAAAGAATCGATATCCAGAGCCGACATGAGAGCTCGCGTTGAATCGACAAGGGTATAGAGCTGAGTTCGTTCGTTCTCCATGGATTCGTAGGCACTGGCATTTTCCAATGCGATGGCAGCAAGAGAAGCAAATGCGTGGAGCATATCTTCATCCTGTGCGTCGAATGGATGTCCATCCTTGCGATTGAGTATTTCCAGACTTCCTATCACATCACCGCTATGACCTCTGATGGGTATGCAGAGAATCGAACCTGTTTTGAAACCCGTCATTAGATCATATTCACTTCGAAAATCAGGGTGTTCATAGGCGTTGGGAATATTCATCACCATACCCGTCTGGGCAACCCGGCCTGCAATGCCTTTGCCCATGGGAATTCGAATCTCTTCCGTTCCCTGGGCAACTCGAGACCAGAGTTCTTTTCTGTGGGAATCTACCAGAAAGAGACTGGATCGTTCTGCATTCATTACGTAGGTGACCTTATCCATTATAACGGGTAATAGATGAGTTCGGTCGTGTAACTCCATTAACGAACGAGTAGACTCCAGAAGCAGAGTCAGGCTTTCTGTGTGTCGACGCAACTGGTAGTAGTGGGAGCCTTTGATATAGTACCGACCATCGGCTTTGATCACAGGATCAACAAGGTGATCGGTTTTTCTGCGACCAAATGGACGGTCTGCGTTCTGGCCTTCTCCGGGCGCTTTTTGATTTTCTGACATTTTGTGCCTGCTCAAGCAATTATCGGACCGAAAAAATATGATTATAAGAGCGCTTGAAGCAAATGACCGCCAGGAGTCTTGCTATGGCGGGGATATAATCTCAGTTCCATCCAGTCGGTTGAAGACCATTCGGTTTCGGCCTTCCGATTTGGCCTGATAGAGAAGCTCATCTGCAGCTTTGTAAATGCTCTCCACATTGCCGTTTTCACCGGGAGAGGATATATAGACACCCATGGAAATCGTTACGGCAATGGGAGAGGGAAGTTTATCCTGAAGAAAGGGGCGTATTCTAACTTCCCGGATTACACTTTCCGCGATGGAGATAGGAGGTGCCGGATCCCTGGATAGAATTACAAGGCCAAACTCCTCTCCACCCAATCGCCCTACATAGGCGTTTTTTTTCACCACCCCACGGATCACGCCGGAAAGCTCCTGTATCACCCAGTCGCCCACCTGGTGTCCGTATCGATCATTTATTTTTTTAAAATGATCGATATCTACAATCAAAAATGAGAGGTAGAGCTCTTCCTTCTGGCGACGGGCCAGCGCTTCCTGAAAGCGTTGAAACATGATTTTACGGTTGGGAAGGTTGGTGAGAGAGTCCTGAGCAGCAAGTTTGTTCAGCCTGGTATTTGCCTGCTCCAGCTCTCTGATTTTTGAAACTAGCTGACGGTTTAAAAGCCGGGTTTTCAGGTGAACCATGACTCTGGCCATCATCTCCTCCTTGATGAAGGGTTTCACTAGATAGTCGCTGGCTCCTGCTCGAAACAGATCGATGATCGAAACACTTTTATCTTCACCGCTCATTATAATGACCGGTAAATCAAGATCCTTGAATTCGTTTCGAATGCGGTGGACCAGCTCATTCCCCTTGATTCCCGGCATGATCAGGTCTGTGATTACCAGATCCAGCTCTCCGATCCTCTCTTTGAGAAGTTCATAAGCGGCGTCACCGGTTTCCACTTCGTGGACCACTACTCCATGGGTGCGCAGTGCGTCGGCAACGATTTCCCTTGCGAAAATGCTATCATCAGCAACCAGTGCTTGCAATCCCTCAAGGCGACTTTCTGGCTTGAGAATCTGTCGGACCACACCTGAAACATAGCCCTGGGGGAAAGGTTTATGAATAAAGTCTACACCGCCGACTTCAAAACCTCTGCGGCGTTCCGCCATGTCATCGCTACCGGTAATGAAAACCACGGGTACAAACCTATTTTTTGTACCTCCCTGACCCTTGCGAATGGCCAGGCAGACATCGTATCCATTGGCATCTGGTAACTCGACCGCCAGCGTTGCCAGGTCCAGTTGAACTTCCTGCATAATCCGAAAGGCCGAATCCGCTGTATCAGCCTCCAGAACCTCGAAGCCGGCTCCCTCCAGTTCTTCCCGAATGATCTGCCGGATCACCCGGCTATTTTCCAGAATCAATATGTTCAATTCGGTTAACTCCAGGTCAGTTGGTGACAGAGATACCAGATAACTCTTTCATAGACAGGGTATTTCGGGACATGAATGTTAGCAATTACTCCAGATATTACAAAAGTCAAATAGCCCGAATGGTTGATCGATCCCACCATTATGTAGAGCTTA
>JBNLFC010000057.1:0-12414 GCA_050305335.1 Leptospirales bacterium | reverse complement strand
CTCGCACAGGGAAAACCATAGAAGCAACCATGAGAGATTCGTCAATATATGGTGAAATAAGAATCACTTTCTCCAGCGGTAACTTTTTGAGTTGGGGGAAGAGTGATGGGTGGGGATCTATCACCACGATTAAGTCTACATCATTGCTTTGAAGCGACTGCAGCCATTCTTGCGTGGCCCGTTCTCTGCAAAGCAGACTCAATACCAGGCCAGAAGGGTATTTCTCCTTTACACGCAAAATGTCATCGGCCTGACCTTCTTCTGGATAGAGTGCCCTGCATCGATCTGTGCTCATATGATCCTGTGCGATGCTGTGTATTACATAGAGAGCCTCTGTAGTGGAAAAAGGGGTGGCTAACATGGCCATTCGTTGCCGGTCTGTGGCTTTGATTTTTTCAACCATCGCCTCCATGGCTCTATCCAGAGTTACTTCACCCTCTCCTTTGATATAGGGACGGTAGAGTCGGTTGTTCTGTACTTCCTGGTATGAGAAGCGACCTTCATCGCACAGGTAGCTACGATTCAGATATCGATTTTCTCTGGGCATGTACCGCCAGATCTTATTGCGGTTGTGTTCAATGGTGATGTTGCAGCCGCGACCGCAATGTGTACAGACGGAACCGGTCCTTTTCAAAAACCAGACCCGCTGTTGAAATCGAAACTCCTTGAGGGTAAGAGCTCCCACAGGACAGAGGTCGGTGATATTGCCTGAGTAGTCCGTTGCAATGGGTCTCCCTTCAAAGATGGAGATCTTTGACTGGTGGCCACGTCCCAGAATAGCCAGCTCCGAACTTCCCGTGATGTTGTCCAGAAAGCGGACGCATCGGGTACAGAGGATGCACCGCTCTGCATCCAGCATAATGTGGAGACCCGCATCCTGTGCTTTTCCTCCTTTAAAATAGCGGGGAACCTTGCGACGATGGTCGTACAATCCGAAGTTCTGGTAATTATCCTGAAGCTTACATTCGCCAGCCTTATCGCACACAGGGCAATCCAGTGGATGATCCAGCAAAAGGAATTCCAGTGCCGACTTCTGAGCTGCCACTGCCTTTTCGCTACTGGTAAAGACCACCATGCCGTCGGTTACTTTTGTGTTGCAACCGATGGTGAGCATATTGCCTCTGGGAGTCTCAATTTCCACCATGCAGGTGCGGCAGTTACCTGCCACCGGCAGGTAACGATGGTAACAGAAGTGCTCCAGAGGTATGCCATGGCTTATGCATGCCTCCAGAACGTTGGTTCCTTCTGCCACCTCCAGTCCCTTTCCGTTGATAGTTACCTTTAACATAATTACTCTTTGACCAGTCTTTATCTATCCGAATCTCGCGTTCAGGTTCAAAAAAGTTTCACACGGAAACCAGAGCAATCACTCTGTGTCATCTGCGCTCTCGGTGTAAAACTCCCTTTTTTTGAATTTCTATCTTTCTACATAATGCTCAAACTCATCACGAAATTTGGTAATAAAACTTCGAACAGGCATGGCGCATGCGGCGGAAAGAGCGCATATGGTCTTGCCTTCCATACTATCCGCAATCTGAAGCATTAGATCCAGATCTCTGGACTCGCCTTCTCCGGCAATGATTCGTGATAGAAGGCGATCCAGCCAGGAGGTGCCTTCCCGGCATGGTGTACACTGGCCGCAAGACTCATCAGCATAAAAATGAGTGAGGTTCTTCAGCGCCTTCACCATGTCGGTATGTTCATTCATTACGATCAAACCGCCGGTCCCCAGAAAGGTGCCATGCTCTCGCATACTCTCGTAGCTTAAATTGACAGTTTCACACTCTTTTGCTGTTAAAACAGGTGTGGAAGATCCGCCTGGAATCACTGCTTTGAGCCGACCTCCCTCCACACCTTTTCCATACTGGTTGATGAAGTTCAGGAGAGGCATGCCGAAAGGGAGTTCCCAGTAGCCCCGTGTCTGAACATGCCCGGATATGCCGAATATGGAGGTTCCTGTGGACTCTTTTGTGCCGATCTGCGAGTAAGCGTCTCCTCCATTCTGGATGATCCAGGGAATATGTGCCATGGTCCTTACGTTATTGACAATGGTCGGTGCACCAAAGAGCCCCTCTACAGCAGGGAAGGGAGGTTTTGGCCTGGGTTGACCCTTTTTTCCCTCCAGAGATTCAATAAGACCTGTCTCTTCCCCGCAGATGTAGGCTCCGGCCCCCCGGTGAACGTAGAGATCCAGATCGAATCCGCTATTCTGTATGTTTTTTCCAAGATAGCCGCCTTGATAGGCCTCATGAATTGCGTTTTGTACGATATGGGTCTCTTTTACATATTCACCGCGAATATAGATATATGCCGTGTGTGCTCCGATAGCATAAGCCGTCGCAATGATTCCTTCGATCATAAGATGGGGATCTTTCTCCATCACAAAGCGATCCACAAAGGTGCCTGGTTCCCCCTCGTCCGCATTTATGCAGAGGTAGACCGGTTTTCCGCTATTTGTCGGAACAAAGCCCCACTTCATGCCTGTAGCGAATGCCGCACCCCCGCGTCCTTTCAGTCCCGATTTTTTTACTTCATCAATGATTTGCTCTGGAGTTGTCTGAAATACCTTTGCGACAGTAGCGTAACCGCCTGAATTGAGAAACCCGTTCAGAGTGTGTCCGTCTGCCAGGCTGAAACGCGATGTGAGATGAAAGTGGCTCATGGACGCCCCTTTAGATCATCAATGATTTTTTCCGCAGTTTCGGGTGTCAGGTTTTCGTGATAATCTTCGTTGATCTGCATTACGGGGGAAGTATGACAGGAGCCCAGACACTCCACCATCTGCAGACTGAAAAAGCCGTCGGGTGTAGTCTCCCCGGGACGCAGATTCAATTTTTTTTCGATCATGGCAGCAATCTCTTCGGAGCCACGGAGCCAGCAAGAAAGTGTACGGCAGAGTTGTAAATGGTAGCGGCCCGGCTTTTCGGTGAGGTACATTGTATAAAAGCTCACAACCTCTTCCACCTGAGCCGGCGTTATCTCCACAAGTTCTGCTACTGCTTCGATCACATCATGGGAGATGTATCCGAATTCTTTTTGAGCCAGCCAGAGTGCTGGCAAAAGAGTCGCTCTTTTTACCGGGTAGTGAGTGGCCAGTTCATGAAATTCCTGTAATGTAGCTTCGGAAAACTTTACACTCATCGATCCAGCTCCCCTGCGATGATGTTGATGCTGCCAAGAGCAGCAATGGCGTCGGCCACCATGGAGCCTTCGATCATGGAACTGAATGCAGCAAAGTTCATAAACGAGGGAGCCCGGCATTTAACTCGATACGGGTTTTTGCCTCCATCAGATACTATGTGAAAACCAAGTTCTCCGTTGGCTGCTTCCGTTGCGTCGTAAATTTCACCTGCGGCTGGCCGAATGCCCTGCATGATCAACTTAAAATGATTCATCAAGCCTTCTATATTTCCATAGGTGTCCCGTTTGGGAGGAAGAGCCACACGCTTGTCGTCGGTCATGACAGGCCCTGGTTTAAGCCGCGGTAGAACCTGTTGAATGATGGAGATGGATTCACGTATTTCGTACATCCTCACAAAAATTCGATCGTAAGTATCACCCTTTGTTCCCACGGGGATATCGAAATTCAGGAGGTCATAACCGTAATAGGGCTCTTCTTTTCGAAGATCATGTGAGACTCCGCATGCACGGAGCGTGGGACCGGTCCAGCCGTAAGAGATAGCATCTTCCGCGGATATGCTGCATATGTCCATGGTTCGATCCAGAAATATGCGATTTTTTGCAACCAGCGTTTCTATCTCCTGAGCAGTTTTTTCAATATCTGCCAGTATATGGGTCACATCGCTGTCGAAACCTTCATAAAGATCTCTGGCAACGCCGCCTATTCGCATGTAGCTGGAGGTGAGTCTTGCACCACAAAGTTTTTCCAGAATATCGTAAACATTTTCCCTGCTATTCCAGGCATACCAGAAGTTGGTCAATGCTCCCAGGTCCACAAGATTGGTCCCCACGCATACCAGGTGATCGATGATTCGATTCAACTCCGCTGTGATGATGCGAATCCAGCGAGCTCGCTCGGGTATCTCAACTCCCAGCATTTTTTCCACGGCTTTGGCAAAGCCTATGTTATTCATAATAGCAGAGACATAGTTGAGTCGATCGGTGTAGGGAATGGCTTGCTGATAGGGGTGGATCTCCACATCTTTCTCAAAACCTCTATGAAGATAACCGATCTCCGGAACTGCGGCCACGATGGTCTCTCCGTCCAGGGCACATAAAATCCTCAGTGTTCCATGGGTTGCCGGGTGACTGGGGCCCAGGTTGACGATCATCAGATCTTCCCTGAGGTGGTGGGCTCTCCAGTCCAGTCCCCGGGCAGAGAGTTGATCGGATATTTTATCCGCCGGATTTGCCGCCATCACAGGTATCCTTTCTCCTTCAAACGATGATCCATCGGTGTCGATAACGTATCCGATTCGGTCAGCCACTGACGTTGAGTGATGGGATAGTCTTTACGGAGCGGATGCCCTATAAACTGATGGTGGTTGAGTATGCGACGTAAATCAGGATGGTGTACAAATTCAATGCCGAACTGATCGAATGCTTCCCTTTCCAGCCAGTTCGCATTTTTAAAAAGTGCACTGATGGTTGGTATGACCGGACTTTCCAGAGATATTGCCACGCGCAGACTGAGGCGAAATTTATTCTGTAGTGACTTGAAATGATAGATCACAGCGAAACGTTTTTCCGGCCTCGGTTCATACTCAAGGTAGTCCACTCCCACTATATCTACCAGCATATCGCAAGCAATCTCTGGATCTGCCTTCAACTCACTTACCGCAGAAAGGATCTCTTCCGGTGGCACACTCCACTCAGGCGTACCGAAACGATCCACAGGCGAAGACCCGGTAAGCGAAGAAATTTTATTTATTATAGCATCGTTCATATAAATTCTTTAAAGCATTTTTCACACAGAGCTCACGGAGAGCACAGAGTGATGGGATATTGCAATCTTCCAGAAACCTCATTTAAAAATAATAATGCCAATGGTAACTCTCACTGTGAACGAATATTTCTCAATTGCCTCTTTAGTGACCTCTGTGTGCTCCGTGTGGACTCCTTCGAAATGGGAGCATAGCCTTTACCTCAATAATCCCACGTGCGTTCCTTTGCATGAAGTTGCGCAGGCGGTGATGCTTTTTCCGGCAGGTCAATTTTTTCCTGTAGCTTTATGACAGCATCAAGAATAGCCTCCGGACGGGGAGGGCAACCTGAGATATAGACATCCACCGGTATCAACTGATCAATGCCCTGCATTGTGCAATAGTTATCGTAGAACCCGCCCGATGATGCGCAAACCCCCATGGAGATGACCCACTTCGGTTCACACATCTGATCATAAATTTCTTTTAATATAGGGCCCATCTTAAAAGTAATGGTGCCTGCTACGAGCATGAGATCGGCCTGTCTGGGAGAGAATCGCACCAGCTCTGCGCCAAAGCGGGATATATCGAATCGACTGCCCACAGCACCCATAAACTCAATGGCACAACACGCGGTTCCGAAAGGAATGGGCCACAGAGAGTTTTTGCGACCCCAGGCAATAACCGACTCCCTGGTGGTAGTGATGACCGGAAAGTTGTCCTGCGGACTGTGGATAGGACCCGGTGCTACTCCCATTGTAGTGCTCCTCTTTTTACAAGATAGAGCCAGCCAAGAAATAAGACACCCAGAAATCCGGAGAGTAGAAAGAGAGCATGTATGGGATGCTGTACAAAGTAAATAGCCCAGGGATAGAGAAAAAGGATTTCCACATCGAAAATCAGAAAAAAGACAGCTGTTTGATAGAACTTCACAGCGAAGCGGTGACGGGCATCGCCAGCTTGTTGGGGCGAGGCGATGCCGCATTCATAGGTAGCCAGCTTCTCTTTCTCAGGGGAGCGAGGGCCCAGCAGCGACGAAAGAATCAAAAAGAGAGTGGGAATGAGAAGAGCCAGCGATCCACTTACCAGAATGGGCAGAATGTCGAGTAATAGAATGGAGTCCATAAATCAATTGTTCGGTGTCGTCAAAGAGCCAGAGTAACGCTACCTTTGGACGGATAAAAAACCGAATTCCTCGTAGCGAGCTCTCCTTTTTCCTATGGGATACCCTTTTTCAAAAAACTGTGGAGGTCAATCGATTATGTACAGAATCATACAGTGAATGATGCTCTTTCTGGAAAAAAGGAGAGTTTTTTTACTTCCGTCTATGGATTACTCTGTGTATCATGAAAGAGTGCCAGCTCAACCCAGATCGCATCAGTCGTTCCGAATACCACGAAGGCTTCCGGGGCAACTCTTAATGAAGAGATTACTGCTCATTTTTGGAGCAGTGGCTATATACGGATTTCTGCTATCGGCATGCTCATGGAGCGCTTTTCGATATAATGAGAAACTCAACAGCGAGGAGGCAATATATCGATTTGGCGAAAGAATGCGATACAATGCCCATTACGTGACTGCCAGCGAACTGGCGGATTTAAAAAAAGACCTCAAATCTATGCTGGCCTTTGCCAATCCTCCCAATGTAAAGGAGGAGTGGCAAAGAATCAGCGATCTATCTTTGAGCGATGGCCTTTACGTTCTCTTTGAGATGGAGCCAGAGACGGCTCTCCCCCCTCTCTTTACAAATTTCAAGTTCTCTTTCAATGAAAGAGAGCCTCTCTGGATAGACTCCTATTTTATAGTAGAGAGGCTGAGGAGCTCTACCGGAGTCTCAATGGGGGCCGCCTTTTATGGCCCCATGTTCTTTCATGGTGGCCACATCTTCTATCCTTCTACGACAGGTTATCTTCAATCTTATCAGGACGAAAGGGGTTATGCATACAGATATCTCCTCCTTTTTCCGAAAGAGATGCACAACAGCGGAGACAATCTTTTTGTGGTGGAGATGCCGGAGGTGGGAAGAATTCTTTTTCGTGCACCGTAAGGTGCTGGATCGATGATGAAACTATTCGGGGCAGACGGGACTTGAACCCGCGACCTCCGGTGTGACAGACCGGCACTCTAACCAGCTGAGCTACTACCCCTGCTCGCAGACCACTCTCTAAAATCCACTTTGACGGTCAACTGGAAATGGAAAAGCGGATGGACAATCGGTCCACCGTTGGGCAGAGCGAACAGCTGAGAGCTCTTAGCTGAAAAAGAGTTATCCTCCGAAAAGCCTGTTTTTCAGATTGGCCGGGTGAGTAAGGCCGCACGCAACTCCTTGAAGCTGTCCCTGTTTACCATTGTCTCCAGAATTCTCGGACTCCTGCGGGACCACTACCAGGCAGTTTTTTTTGGAACCGGCCCCATTGCAGCAGCCTGGGAAGTCGCATACATGCTTCCCAACATGCTCAGAAACCTTCTCGCAGAAGGTGTCATGTCCCAGGCCTTCATTCCCATTTACTCCGATGCTCTCAAGGAGAGTCGAGCTCTGGCGGACCGCAAGGCGGCTACTGTGCTGGGCTTTCTTTTTCTGGCTATATCGGCTATTGTTCTGGTAGGAATATTGGTGTTCCCTTATGTGATCCCTCTGTATACAGATACCAGCGGCAGCGAAGCGGATCTCATGGTGGCATTGAGTCGCATCATGTTCGGTTTTATTCTCACGGCCAGCCTGACCGCCATTCTGGCGGGTATAGCCAACACCCACGGGGAATTCAGCGTCCCCGCTCTATCGCCTATCCTTCTGAACCTTGTATTCATTGGTGGTTTTCTGATCCTTTCTCATTTCGAGATGGACGATTTTCAGTACGCGAAGATTCTGGCCTGGGTTGTCATTGGCGGCGGAATAGGCCAGTTCCTTTTGCAGACACTCTACCTGAAGTATCGCAACTGGTGGCCTGGATTTCGATTCACCTTCGACGATCCAGTCATCAAGAAAATTTTCTCCCTCATGGCGCCAGCGGTGCTGGGGGCCGGACTTTTTCACATCAATCAGTTACTGGACATAGCTCTTGCCAGCTACTTCATACCGGATACAATCGGTGCTATTCCGGCTCTTCGTTACTCCCAGAGGCTCATTCAACTGCCCACTGGTGTGATTGGTGTCGCACTATCCACCACAATTCTTCCTGCACTGGCCCGCGCCATTCGAGAAGGGTCGGGTCACAAAAATGGAGAAGAGCTGATCTCAGCCTTAAACTTTTCTCTCTTTTTAACTGTCCCTGCGGCCTTTGGGATGGGGCTTCTGGGTACTGCGATCCTCAATCTACTCTATTTCGGGGGAGCCTGGAACGCGCAGTCCACGGTGGACACCTGGATGGCGCTTCAGTTTTATGTTATTGGTATTCCCTTTTACAGTGCCAATCGTATCCTCACGTCCAGTTTCTATGCATATCAAGATACAAAAACTCCGGTGCGTATTCTCATAAAGGTTGTGGTGGTGAACTTTTTGTTGAATTTGATATTGGTGCACTTTCTCTACCAGGGGGGCATTGCGCTGAGTTCGGCTGTTACTTCCGTTCTCAATGGTACCATGCTTCTGTTTGCGCTACGGAGGAAGATGGGCCAGCTGCCCATTGAGAGACTTTTTCGTTTTCTGGGGAAAGTGCTTCCTCTCTGGATTCTTTCCATCGCGGTGCTGCTGGCGATTCAGTTTTTTGCCACGTCCTATCTGGATCAGTTCACACTTTACATTTTTGGCGGCGGCCAATTGTTTCCTCGCTACTCAGGTCTTGTTCATGTAGTGGTCGGTATCCTTTCTGTTTTAATTATATATTTACCGGGTGCTATCCTTTTGCGTGTAGAGGAGGTGAGTGTCTTTACGGATGCTCTCAAAAGAAAAATCGCACCCCGAGGCGGGAATTGACAATGGCCGAGAAGAGAAACATCACCAAAAGTAAATCCAATGGGAAACGACTGCAACGGGATACCTCCGATATTGCCTCCCTGGCATCAGGAGGACCGGGCTTCATCCGCATTCAGGGGGCCAGAGAACATAACCTAAAAAATATCTCCATGGAGATACCCCGCAATCGTCTGGTTGTCATCACCGGAGTATCTGGTTCAGGAAAATCTTCTCTTGCATTTGATACCATCTATGCGGAGGGACAGAGGCGCTATGTGGAGTCTCTTTCTGCTTATGCGCGTCAGTTTCTGGGGCAGATGGAGAAGCCCGAGGTGGATCTCATCGAGGGACTCAGTCCTGCCATCTCCATTGAGCAGAAGACCACTCATCGTAATCCTCGCTCTACAGTGGGTACGGTAACCGAAATCTATGACTACTTTCGACTCCTGTATGCAAGGGCAGGGGTGCCTCACTGCCACATCTGCGGACGCGAGGTTCACGCAGTGGGCGTGGATCAAATTGTGGATCGTGTTCAGGCTTTTCCTCAAGGCGCCAAAATACAGATCATGGCACCTCTCGTTCAGGGCAGGAAGGGGGAGCACAAAGATGTTATAGAAGATATGCGTAAGAAAGGTTTTGTGCGATTGCGGGTCGATGGAAAGATCATTGAGCTTACTGAAGAGATTACGCTGGATAAAAAGAAGAAGCACAACGTCGATCTGGTGGTGGATCGCCTTGTGGTGAAGGAAGGAATCGAGTCCCGCATCTCCGGGTCGGTGGAAACGGCCCTGTCCATGGGTGGTGGAATGGTCTATGTTCATGACAGCGAGACCGATCACATCTTCTCTCGCCATCTTACCTGCGTTCATTGCAATGTCTCCTTGCCTGAAGTAACACCTCGCAGTTTTTCGTTTAACGCACCTCAGGGGGCTTGCCAGGAGTGCAGTGGTCTGGGAGTGCTTCTGGAACTGGATGAGGAGCTTTTGATTCCCGATTCTGAACTGAGTCTTGTGGAAGGGGCACTGGCTCCGTGGAAGGGAGGTCGTGGTTACTGGTATATGGATCGTTTTTTACACGAACTTTCCCATGACCTCTCCTTCGATCTCCATACCCCTTTTAAAAAGCTTTCAGCAAAGGCAAGGTCGGTTCTTCTCTACGGAAAGGACCCCCAGGGAAAACCTTACGGTGAATACGAAGGAGTAATTCCACATCTGCAGCGCCGATACCGTGAAACAAAATCCGATGATGTGCGCATCTGGATGGAGCGCTATATGTCCGAGAAACCATGCCCTGCCTGCCATGGCAAAAGGCTGCGTCCGGAGTCGCTGGCCGTGCGTTACCATGGGATTCCCATCGATGAGTTGATTGCAAAAAACGTTAAAGATCTGCTCCACTTCTTTTCCGGAGTGAAAATGAAAGAGAGTGAAGCGAAGATCGTTGGTCGGGTGATGAAGGAGATCGTTTCTCGGCTGGGATTCTTAAACAATGTAGGTGTTGGTTATCTCACACTTTCCCGATCTGCGGGCACTCTCTCAGGAGGGGAGGCGCAACGCATTCGGTTGGCCACGCAAATTGGCAGCGCTCTTGCGGGCGTACTCTATATTCTGGACGAGCCTTCCATCGGACTCCATCAGAGAGACAATGATCGGCTTCTGGCTACTCTCAAGAGTCTGCGGGACATGGGGAACACTGTCATCGTGGTGGAGCATGATGAAGACACCATACGTCAATCGGACTGGATTGTGGATATGGGGCCCGGTGCCGGAGTGCACGGCGGCTTTGTGGTGGCAGAGGGGGATGTGGAGTCCATCTCTGCACATAAAAAAAGCATCACCGGAATGTATCTCTCAGGGAAGCGAAGCATACCTGTACCCGAATCTCGCCGGCCGGGTAATGGAAAGTCTCTGGTTGTAAAAAAGGCCAGGGAGAATAATCTCAAAGGAATCGACGTGGAGTTGCCGCTGGGGAAATTCATATGCGTCACAGGCGTGTCCGGGTCTGGCAAATCCACGCTCGTGAATGATATTCTCTATCGCGCCCTTTCCCATAAGTTAAATGGAGCAAGAACGTTGCCCGGTAAACATGATTCCATTACCGGTACAGGTGACATCGATCGTGTCATTGATATTGACCAGGATCCGATAGGCCGCACACCCCGTTCCAATCCTGCCACGTATACCGGGCTTTTCACCCCTATTCGGGAACTCTTTTCTCAGCTTCCAGAAGCAAAGATGCGCGGGTTTAATCCGGGGCGTTTTAGCTTCAACGTTCATGGCGGACGTTGCGAACATTGTGAGGGCGCGGGGATCATTAAAATTGAAATGCACTTTCTTCCCGATGTTTATGTGAAATGCGATGTATGTCAGGGAAAGCGCTTCAACCGTGAGACCCTCGAGGTAAAGTACAAAGGCAAATCCATTCACGATGTGCTGGAGATGACCGTTGAAGATGCGCTGGGCTTTTTTGAAAACATCCCCGCGCTCAAAAGAAAACTGGAAACAATGCGAGACGTAGGTCTGGATTACATCCGTCTGGGTCAGGCTGCCACCACACTTTCAGGGGGTGAGGCACAGAGGGTGAAGCTGGCCACAGAGCTCTCCCGTCGTGGCACAGGGCAGACCCTTTACATCCTGGATGAACCCACCACCGGTCTTCATTTTGAAGATATAGCGAAACTCCTCACCGTGCTCCACTCACTGGCGGATCGAGGGAATACGCTGGTTGTCATTGAGCACAATCTGGATGTGATTAAAACAGCGGATCACATCATAGATCTGGGACCTGAGGGGGGAGATGAGGGTGGGCGTGTGATCATCACAGGAACTCCCGAGAGCGTGGCCAATCACCAATCCAGTTTTACAGGCCACTATCTTGCACGTATGCTACCCCGGAAAGGAAAATAGACTATTTTAACTATGGTTTGCAGAGCAAACTCTACTGTGTGAGCAAAAAGTTATCAGGAAATATTCGGTGTGGAGACTATTTCGAAGTTGAAGAGTGGAGAGACCCGGGGAAAGCTGTTCATCAGGCGGGCGACTAATAAATGGCGTAAATCAGTTACCGGGTGATATTGAGGAACGTCCTATAATATGGAAACCTGCTACAGAAGGGCAAAAAGGGAGGCCGGACCATGATACAGAACAACTATTTTTCAGATAATGAAGATATCATTCGCCACTTTGATCATCTGGTGGATTGGAAAGAGATTGTAGAGGCGTGCGAAGATGGATTCCGGGACGCAGCAAAATACCAACAGACCAACGATGAAAGGCTGGCACTCTCTCCCTCCAGCATAGAGGAAGCTATAGAATACTATCGCAGCATTCTGGAAGCTCTGGGAGATATTGCAGGACATCAAGTGGCTCCGGCCAGCCAGGCCATGGACCACCAGGGGCTCACCTTTGAAAATGGAAAGGTGAAATTTCCCGATGTCATGGTACAGCTTTTTCAGCAGATTGTAGATGCAGGAATTTTACCCTTCGGTTCAAAGCGAATTCATGGTGGCCTGGGAGTTCCCGCAATCGTTCAGAGCATCTATATGGATGTGCTGGCAAGAGCTGACGCATCTCTTGCCGTTACCGCTGCCACCTTCAACCTTTCGGAAACCATTGAGAAATTTGGTTCAAAGGAGATGATTGA
>JBNLFC010000056.1:0-12443 GCA_050305335.1 Leptospirales bacterium | reverse complement strand
CGCATGATTCTCTCCTCACTTCCCTATCCGCTTTTTGCGACTGATCTGGATGGGAATACGATTTTTTTTAATGAAGCCTTCGAGAAGCGGATTTTGCGAAGTGAAGTCTTGAAGAACCGTATCGGTATGGCGGAACGATATCTCATGGAGGTCGTGAGAGATTTACTGGCAAGAGCTATTCTGGACCGACACACGGATCGCCGTGTCCCTGTACTGCGTGCTCATATTCCCGAACTGGAATCCCACGTCGACATCACCACTTTCTATAATGAAGAGAAAGCTTTCGGATACCTTTTCCTTTTTCGGGACCCATCCATGGATGACCTCAACGCTGAGGTAGAGCGCTATATCTCCAGTCAGATACCCATGACCGATATACTGGAGGATCTGGAGGCTCGTATCGTATATCGTATGCTGGTGCGTAATGGACAGAACGTCTCCCACACAGCCCAGGCGCTGGGGCTACGTCGTTCCACGCTGCAGAATCGTATTAAAAAATTAAAAATTGATGATCGATTTCATCGAAAAGTGGACCATCCCATTCGAAGGGATCGAAGAAAAAGCTATGGTCCAGATGACAACGATGCTTATCCGCCACACCACCGACCTGCGCCGCGCTACTCCGTGAACGATCTTCTACCGGATTCAACAGAAAGCAAACAGAAAGATGCTGTGCAAAGAGGTGGGAAATCTCAACGCAAAAGAGCTGCTTCAAAAAAGGGGGCAGCCCCGGGAAAAAAAAGATCCGGAAAAAAGCCAGAAAGAAAAGCCAGAAACGAGTCAGTTAGCAAAAAAAAGGCCAGAATAGCAAGCAAGGGAGCCAGAAAGCGATCCTGATATTGTCTGCATACCGGTCACAATTCATTTTTGTGCAAAAAGATCGTGAAGAGATGCGCAAAGAGTATCGGCATCTGGATTTGAGATCTATCCGTTCGGCCGGAAATATTTTACATTTACAATAATTTTGCGCTACCTGAGAACCGTAATAAATAGGAAGGATCAACAAAAAGATGGAATCGGAGAACAGGGCGAAAGAGGCGGTGAAAAAAGGGTGGATACATTCGCTACGAGTGCGGATCGGCCTATTTTATCTGATTCTTGCCACCACAAATATCACCTTTTTCAGTGTGATGACTTTTGAGAACCAGACCGATCTATTGCTTAACAATTTCAAGCTGCATTCCAATGATCTTGTACGGGTGGTGGTTGATGATATTGGCAAAGTCTCCACGGAAAAAGCCATCAGCTCCGATGACTTGATCAAAGTTCTCAGCGAGCGTGGGATTGGAAGCTTTGATGTCGTGGATAAGGACGGCGCAATTGTCTTCCAGTATCCGACACCTGCAGATGTAAGTCAAAAAAGAGACACTCTTTCACCCCGACTCAAAGCGCGATTGCAGGAGATGACAGCCACATCCACACTGATTCAGTCTCGATACAAACTTGATTTAAATGCCGATAACTTTTCCGTGGATTTTATCCTGCCTCTGGAAAAAACAGAACAAGGGGAGCGGTATCTATCCACAACTCTTAGCGTTCAGAGTATGCAGACCCGGCTTCGTGAGCTCTACTTCCAGATTGCCCTCCTGGTTGGGTGGGGAATCCTCTTTCACCTCCTCTTTGCGATCTTCGTGTACCGTGTTATATTCGTTCGTGTGGACATTTTAAAAAAGACAAGCAATACCATGGCCGAAGGAGATCTCTCTGCGCGAGCAACGTGGAACATGCGTCAGAATGATGAGCTGGACGAGCTGGGGAAGACGTTCAACTTTATGGCCAGTCGCATTGAGGAGAATGTTGAGACAGTTACCCGATTGAATACTCAAATCCAGAGCGAACTGGAGATAGGCAAAGAAGTGCAGGAACTATTTCTGCCGAAGCATAAAGTCTTTGAAGATTATCAAATGTTTTTTTACTACCGTCCCCTCCGGGAAGTGAGCGGAGATGTTTATAAATATTATCGTTACAGCAATGGGGCGAAAGGCTTTTTCTTTGCAGATGCGTCCGGACACGGAGTTTCGGCCGCTTTAATCACAACCATAACAGTGATGAGTCTGGACGTGGTGGTGCGTCGAGATTTTACCACGGATAGTATTCTTACAAGGCTCAATCAACTTCTCGCAGCACGCCTCGAAAGCACCTTTTTTTGTACCGGGGTATTTTTTCTTTTTGAACAGGGGGGTGGGGTGCAATACACCAATGCGGGCCATAATCCTCCGCTTTATTTGCCTGCCGGGAGTGATGAAATCAAAGAGCTGGAAAAGGATGGCCCTCCCATGGGAATGATGGACGAGGCTGAATATCCTGCCAATCATATAAACACTTCGCCGGGCGACCGCTTTCTAATCTATTCCGATGGTCTCGTTGAGAGCAAAAGTAAGGAGGGGGAACAGTTTGGACTGGACCGCGTGAAGGCGGTTCTTCTCGAAAGACGCACAGATCCCACAGAATCCACTGTGACGCAGCTGGCATCCATGCTGGACGAGCACACGGGTGAATACATGGATGATGTGAGTATTTTCTATCTGGAGATTCCGGGATGAGAAAGGCGCTCATCATACTGCTTGCCATTGCCCCGATTCCCCTCTTCTATTTTGTAACACGTTCCATCATGGATGTGACAATGCTGCAATTGCGGCATAATCTAACACGTGAGCGCATGCTCAATTATGAACTCTCTTCAAAAGTTCTGGAAGCCAGGTTTCGTCGTATGTTGGCCAATCGGGATAATGTTTCCAATGAAATCAAGATCAACGTCCTGGAATCCAGCATTATGAATTCCGACGCCACAGTGGATAATGAGAGGTTTACACCCCAACAACTCCTGGGACTTTATATTGTGAATGGTGTGAGGTTACTCTCCTTGAAATCACTTTTGCATTTGAGTGAAGATCAGGAGAAATTGCTGCTGCTTCAATACGCTTTTTATATGGAGAGAAACCGCAGGTATGATGTGGCCACCCAGAAATACTCGCAGCTTGAGTCACTTCTAACGGATGCTGATCGTGACGATCGTGGATTTGTTCTGCTTCACAACGGATACTGTCTGGCCATGATGGGGAATAACGCAAAGGCTCTGGAGAAGCTGCATCGTGTCCTGCAAGTGAATGGAGGCAGTCACTATGAAACCACCGCGAATCTGCTCATTTCTCTTCTGAATGAACGAAAATCCAGGTCCCAGCGCATTGAGAAAGAGTTTCAGAATAACAGGGAAAGGGGTCTTGCCTATTACCGGGAAGGGCAGTACTCTACTGCAGTCAAGCAACTGGAAAAGGAAAAAGACTTAAGGGTTGGCGACCGTTTCATCCTCTCCCGAGCATACGAAGAGACAGGAAGAATGAAAAATGCAGTAGATGGCTATGTGGAGCTGACCCAGCAGAAAGAGGATGAGGATGTTGCCCGTAAAGCCAATCGTCGTTTGATGATGATTGGCAGTTTTTATGGAGGTGGTAAAGAGGTCAGCCAGTATGCAGAACAAAAAGCTGTGCAGATGGGCGATCAGGCAGTTTTAACTCAGGTGAAAGAGGGAGCTGAGTTGCAGCTTAAGCCTATCGTTGTGGAAAAAGTGGAAAAGAAGAAAGCAGAGGAGAAGAAATCGCAGGAACAGGCACAGGGCGAGGAAGTTGCGTCGGATAAAGAGGAACCGCTGGAGACACTGACAGCCATTGAGCAGGAGATGGATACTTCGCTCAAGTTGAGTGATAAAACCATAGAGACTATTTCTCACGAGGTCAAGCATGAATCACCTCCGGAGAAAACGGCTGCGCAGCAGCTTTCGGAAAAAAAAGCGGCCAGGCTTCCTGAGGGGGGGATGCCAGGTATCTATGTGGAATTTGTGGATGGTCGACGTATTGTAAGTAAAAAACTGGAATGGAAAGATAACGATGTGGAGATGAAGTCCGACGATTTCAGTATATCTCTACCGGTTACTATGGTGACGCGGGTTGGATTGGATTTGCCGGAAGGGAAGTCTGAGGGGTATCATATAGCTGTAATACTAAACAATGGTCGCCGGGTAAACGCTCTGCAAATCCGTCGGGAGGGAGAGAAGCTTATTCTCCTGGATCAGAGCGGGCAGGAATTTATGCAGCTGGTAGGAGGGATTCGAGCTACAGTAGTTCAACGAGAGTAATGGTGGTTTTTTTTTATGCAATTTCTGAGCAGTGACAGAAGGAGTAATGCGGTGTGGCGCCCTTCGGGGATCATTGCTTTACTGTTTTTCTTGTTTATGGCCGTTATCCGGCCTATCCATGCGGACCTGATTCACCTCAGGAACGGAAAAGTCATTGAAGGAATATTTGATTCCCAGAAAGGAAATATACTGGTTTTCAACACGTATGACGGAAAAAAAGAGATCCCGGCAAACCTTATATCGAAAATGGAGCTGGGTTACACAGGTGTGCCCGCCTGCTATAAACTCCATGAGGACTTTTTTCTTAGTTGCGATGCTCTCCTTCATATGGCTGATACAAAAGAGGCTTTAATCGTTCCCCACAGGGGCAGCATGGTTCGTAAAAAGATCCCGTGGGAGAAGATAAAATTTCTGGAATTTCAGAAAGAGAAACAAGATCAAAGAGTGATCTCTCTTCTCTCGCGAGGACTCAAGCTCAGCGTGACTCTGGATAAAGGACAGAAGTTTGAGGGTACCATCGTAGCAGTGAGAGCCTCATATCTTTCTTTGAAACAGTCCGATGGTAAAATAAAAAAACTATCTGAAAAAGAGCTGAAGCGAGGAGTTATCTCTCCTATTACAAAAGAAAAAGGGGAGCAGAAAGTCCCTCACCAGTTCCGGGTTATAAAAATATTTCCGGGTTTTCTTCAAATCAAGGACGGTCGGTGGATTACCGGCTTTTCCATACTTGGAATGATTCTGGGAGCCTCCGCTTACGGTTATTCCGAATATCAGCAGGCCAATAATGTGAGTCGGCGAGCTTCGTCGGATCCTCTATACATTCCAGGCTTGACCGATGGTAAGTATATTGCTGAATTCAATCGGCATCAGAATGCTCAACGCGTAGCCGCCGCCGTTGGTGGAGTTGCATATCTTTATCACCTGTACGATATTCGAATCTGGGATTTCTCGCCGGTGGCAACTCCGGATAAGCCGGGCTATGATAGTACTGATCTGGAAAGAAAAAGTTCTGTATTCATCGCTTTCCGTAATGGTAGCGATTCTGGCGTGGAACAGAAACAGACTCATCTCATTGTCAGGCCCGGGCACTACTGGGGGGTCTCACTGGAATTTCGTTTTTAGCGTGAAGGAGAGCATCGCTTTGCGACCCATGCAATGGACAGCACCGGAGAGTTTTCAAGGGGCAGAGGTTGTAGATGGCTTTCAATATTCGCTAACTATTTTAAATCAGCTTCGGAATCGAGAATATTAAAGAATTTATCGAGAGCTGCCAGCTTCAACACATTCTTGATATCGTCATTGACGTTCATCATATAAAAAGAGCCACTGTTAGAACGGATCTGTTTTTGAAGATTGGCAAGTAGTGCAATTCCGGAAGAGTCCATGTGGCTTAAGTTTTTCATATCTATCACCAGGGAAGAGACGGACTCATCGATGATTTTCATAATATCTTTTCGCAATTTGGATACACTGTAGAGATTCACTTCCCCATTGATGGCAATGATTTTATGCTTCCCCTGATCACGGATTTCAATCTCAACGCTTTCACTTTTCATACCTGTATGTATCCACCCTGAATATTTGAAAATGGTGGGTCCTTCCGGGAACCGACCACCAACCGTTGCTATTACCCGTATCCCTGCCAGATGGAAGGTTCTCGCCTTCTCGCAGGACACAATCCCTCCAGTTGGGATCATTGACCAGGCCTGTCAACTTTTTTGACAACAGGCTCCTTGAAAAAAGGCATGGTATACCTTTTTTCCCAGATTCTGATAACGTTGCGTCCACCTTTTACCATTTCAATAAATCACTACGACTATCCTTTAATACCGGGAAAGCCTTTCTCCACTCATCCGTTTCCTCCGGGTTCCACTGAAAATCTATGACTTCTTCTTTGGACGAACTTCCTTTTTTGACCATTTCACCTTTACTGTCATAAATCGCACTGCTGCCACACAGTTGAATGGCTCCGCACTGGCCTACGCCATTGATCGCCATTATGGGGGTCTGGTTTTCTACCGCCCTGGCGGGAATCAGGATTTTCCAGTGGGACTCTCGTTCTACCGGCCACATAGCAGGCAAAAGCATCATATCCACTCTATGGTTCAGGGTCAGATTCCGGAACAGTTCAGGGAAACGGAGATCATAACAGGTTGCCACACCAATTCGGAGTTCCCTTTCTCCCACGGTCCAGGGAAAAAAGAGAGGTTCATTCCCGGGTGTTAGAAATCTATCTTCATGGAGCAGTCCGATCAGATGGATTTTATCATAGTGCAGGGGGGCTACCCGATCCGGGTAGATGATGTACTGTCTGTTTACAAAGGCCTCTCCCACTTTTGCAAGTACGGGCAACACAAGACCCCGCTCTTCACGTTTTGCCAGATCCTGCATATGTGCCAGAAAGGGCTTTTGCACTCGATCTAGCTCTGCCAGGTGACGATAAGGAAACCCGGACGTAGCAGCTTCAGGAAACAGGTTCAGGCCGGCGGGGGAGGCAAGAAAAAGTGCCTCAATTTTTGCCAGATTTTTCTGGAAATTGGAAGGATCCACCTCAATCTGGTGGCCACGTATAAGGGTCTGCTTTTTTTTCATATGCGGGAAAATTTCCATTGTCACCCTGAAACACAATCTGAAAAACCGGCCTGGAATAGAAATACGAAGTTGTTGAGAGACAAAAGCATGGAATATTTTGACGAAAATGACCAGGACCTGGACGAGATGGAAGAATGGGGAGATGATGGCGATGGCGATGACCTGGAGGACAACAGTTTCGTTTGTGAGGATTGCGACTATCGATGGGAAGAAGTAACTGCTGATGAGATGGATTCCGGCAGCATTGTCTGCCCCATGTGTGGCAGTGTAAATGTGACCCAGTTGTGAGGCAATGAAAGGCACTCTCAGGATCCATTCAGGCAAGTTTCGGGGAAAAAAGCTCAAATTCCCTCCCGATGCGAAGGGCAAAAGTCACTTTACCCCTGCACTGATCAAAGAAGCCCTCTTTCCTCTGGCAATGAATGAGCCCTGGAAGGAGGGGTTGGAAGATAGGACCTTTTTTGATCTCTGTGCAGGCTCAGGGCAAATGGCCTGGGAAGCTTGTAGCCTGGGATATGGAGAAGTTCACCTCTGCGAGGTTGATGAGAAACGAATTCGATTTTTGATAGAAGAAATGGAAAAGAATCACTTTCAGGCGAAACTTCATAGAAGGGATTTTCGCCGGATGGCTCCTTTGATAGGTGAGCATCGTGAGGTGGTTGCTTTTCTGGATCCCCCGTACAGTTTCTGGGACAGAGAGGATGGCAGTTCTGCCATTGATCGGCTTCTGGAGCAACTGCTTCTTCATCCCACTCTACACAGCGGTCCGGTGCTTGATCAGCGGGCGTCTTTATCCTTACGCAAATGGAAGCTGGAGCGGCTTCTCCTTATTATCCAGGGGCCTGCTTCCTACGTTCCACGCTTTGATAGCGAAAAAAGCCCACGGTTACCCGCAGTAGAGAGGGAAGTGAGGGATTATCGCGGAAATTTTCTTACGCTGCTATTTATAGATTATTCTGATACAGAATGAGATGGGCTCTGGCTTTATGTTTTTTGAGTGAATGCTCCCTTGCTCATACCGCCATTCTTTCGGGTCGGGCATGGTGAAAAAAAAGAGTTGCACTCAGGGTCTCTTCTGGATTTCTTTACCGTACCGAAGCTTTGATCCCCGACCAGGATCCATGGCAGGTAAACCCTTATAGGCCAGTGTATTTGCCCGCCCTCAATTGAAAGGTAAAATCTTATCCAGAAAAGAATTTTGCAGATCAAGGGAGCTGGTGAGTAATTCGGACCGATGGAGACAAGGTGTATTGCGCAAATTGTGCTAATTGTATCGTTGTAAGACAGTATGAAGCCGAACAGGATAAGTATATTCTGAGAGTTCGCTGCAATAAGAAAAAGTGGTCAAAAAGATCGGGCGAAGAGAAGCTCTATAAGTACTTTACTGTTGCCCGTCGTATGCAGCCCAACTGCGAATTTTACAAAGAGATGGGCGATCTTCTTCCGTATATAAAAAATCTGAAGAAAGAATTACCCATCAAAGACGAAATTTATACAGTCAAAAAGCCTGTACGAACCGCATAAGGGCGACTTCTATCGGTGAGGGTGTGGGGTTTCCCGGTATTCAAAGCTGGCGCCGCTCATTTTCGGGAAGGGGCGATTTTTCCGATTGGGCCAGCTTCATCGAAGCCCTCTCTCTGCCTCACCGCATTGTAATTCCACTCTACAGTCCCACGCACCATCGCTCTTTTCAACCGGCCGGAGAGTTCCCCCGGCGTGTAATAGAAGGGGAGGCGCTGGCCAGAATGGAGGAACTTGCCATTCTTGCTCCATTTCCTGGACTGGCCCGCTTAGAAGCAAACGGAAGCATCAACCTGAAATTAGAGGGAGGTTTTCGACTGGGCTCCACCCAGGGGAAGGATCCTGTTGCAGCCAGAGAGATTCAGGCAAGGTCGGGAGATCGAGAAGAGGCTTTTTCCTTTTTTTTGCATCTGCTGAAAGATTCAGGCATCCCTGTTTCTGATGAACCCGGTCACACTCTTTTTCAGCAATTTGAAAAGATTTCCCAACTTCCGCAGGTTCAACTGATCTTGAGCAAGCTGGATGGGCAAGGGGGCATCAACTGGCCCTATCTTTTTCAGAACCGTAGCCCGGGTTTGAAAGAGATGAGTGAATTACTGACAGCTATCCTCCCTGAGGGCAGCAAAGTGCATATTTTTCCGCAAAAAAAAATACCGGCAGGTGCTGGCAATGGCGGAGTCTGGTTTCCCGGGGTAACCGCGGCCAGAGTGCTCAATGGAATCCCCGGGGGAAATTTTCATTCTTCTCTTCTGGACAGGGGAATCCTTGTAATGGGACCAGCTACTCTATGGGCGTTGATGGACCTTCTTTATGAAAACAAGTTTTTTCATTCACGACTGGTAGCTGTTCGATTCCACAAATCTCTGAACCATATATCTAATGTGACCCGAATCTATCGCATACCCGTGGGTTTCCCTCTGATGGAGTTTCTTCGGGAGCGGTTCGGCTTTCAGGATCGGACCTGGCGAGTTCAGGGAGGAGCCATCCCCCAATCGGGCTTTCATGAAATGAACCTATCAGATCTGGCCCTGTTTCTTCCTTTCGGGGAAACAGTGCTGAACCTATCCAGAAAGAACTCGTCTCTGGATACACCTGTTGCGGCCGCGTGCACTGGTTGTTATCGATGCGAGCGTGTTTGTCCGGTCAATGCTTCTCCTCTCTCTTTACTGACAGGTAACCGGAAGGCTTTTGCCCTTGACCGTTGTCTGGTATGTGGTATTTGCGAACAGAGCTGCGAAAGTCGAATTCCGTTGATGGAACGTATCCGGGAGTTGAAAAATGTTCCTGCATCCGATGGATTGTCCACGGGCCGATCGATCTATCGCAGTGGAGGGGGTGGTCAGTGAGTGAGACTACCAGTTTATATTCGCAAATTCGTTTCTACAGCGTACAACTCTTGCCGGCTCTCATTGTTCCGGTATGGATGCTGGCAAAAGCAGGCGACACTGACTATTTGATTCAGGTTGGATATGCTTTTTTATTGTCCTATGTACCCCTGTTCGTTATACGATTTATTTTCTTAAAAAACGAGTATCAGAGTAATCGTTTGCGCAGAGCTCGAATTCAGGGCGATTTTCTTGCTGCTTTGCTTCAGTGGTCATGGTTGATTTTTTTATTGCCCGGATCCTTTCCTCTCTGGCTGGTATCGCTATTATTGCTGGTGGCCTTTCTGGCAGGCGAACCTCTGCGGAATCCCTCCCGTCCTTTCTTTGCACCGATTCATGTTCTGATGATTCTGCTTGTAGGGCTCATTTCATTGGAGTCGCTTTTCCAGTGGAAGGCGGGGTGTGAAGAGGGGATTGCCCTGAATTGTTCTCTCCTTCTTACCAATCCCTACCCTTATATCGTATCAGCAGTAATTTATACGCTGATTAACCCCTCCCGCCTCGGGAATATCCTCATTGTTGCTGCTGTTGCCAGTGCTTCGGCACTGGTTTCGACCAATGTGGAAGACTTTTTCGTCTCAGGTGGAGCTGCATCGCTTCTCCTTTTTTTTCCGGGTCGCAGCGACGGCTCATTGAGATCTACCGTAATACTTGCTGGCCTCGTGGCTCTGGCATTGGGACTCTGGTTCTATTTTGCCGGCGACTTTCATTTTTTTGCATGGTCACGTCAGGAATCGGGTATGGGGGCCTCACACCAGAGATGGGCTCTCATGGTGCTTCTGGTTATGGCCGATCTTGCAATAAACGGGCTTCGCTATCTGGATGGACACTTCCGGACCTTTGGAGATCACTGGATTTAAAGGAACTGAACTGCTTTTGTTTCAAATACGACCGATATGATACTGCACGAATTGATACCAGCCAATAAGATTCTTCTCCTGGAAGAGTACACCGGCGACAAGATGGAATTGCTTCATATGCTTTTGAATCATTGTCTTCTGGATACCGGGGCTGAGCGAAATATGGAGCATGTCTGGAAAAAGCTTCAGGAGCGGGAAGAGTCCATGTCAACCGGCATTGGAGTAGGGGTTGCGGTACCTCACTGTTCCACCGAGTACGTCAATGATGTGCTTGGTTTGATGGCCTTGTGCAGCCAGGGATTGGATTTTCAATCCATCGATGATGAACCTGTGAAGATTATCATCATGCTTCTTTTCCCTCGTGACAAATTCGACAAGCACATAAAGACTCTTGGAAATGTTGCACGGATTTTCAGCAATAAAGAGTTTCGTGACCAGGTGATGCAGGTTCAATCGGTGGATGACGCATTCAAATTGATATGCGCTGTGGATAGTCCCGAAGCCGGCCGGTAGCCATCCGGTTCAGCTTTGCCGGCATCCCGGCCATACTGACAGCCTGCGTTTCTTGCTTCATTCCTACTGCGAAAGCATTATTTCGGCGTTGCAACATAGGCGAATCTTCGGGTTTTCTCTTTTTTCTTCCGTGATGATACTTGACTGCTTGCATTCTTGGAGTGCTCATGTGAATCTATCATTACTGCCCGTGTGTGAGCAGTATCGAAAATGCAGTCTTGAGGTGAATGGATGGTCCCCGAAACATTAAAGGCGTTACTGGCAACGATTCTTGGAGCTGGCCTGACAACGGAAGAAATCAATACCCTGGGGCGCCAGTTTGATCCACGGTTCAACGCCCATATACTATCAGGCCAGCCCTTCGGAATAACATTTCGAGCCGATGAAGCCGCAAGGGTTCTGGTCAATTTTGTTGCAAAAATGGATCGTACCGAAGATCTGATCGTAATGGTTATAAACCTGTCGGTTAACGGAGATCGAAGTCTTCTGGGACGCTCCGTTGCACTGGAGGGTATGGATCAGTTCCTGCAGAAACTGGGAAGTGCGGGGTTGCAATTCGATCAGGTTTATGGTGTCCTGAAGGAAGTTTCTCCTCAGGAAAAAGGGGAAGAGAGCTGGGGCCTCTTGAGAAGCGGCGAAGTTTATGATTTTTCCTATTTATCCATAGATATAGCCGGTAACTCGCAGATCCAGTTGAGCTATCCCCGCTCCGAGATTGAGAGTGTTTACGGGAATCTTTTCAAATTACTTCAGGGCTCGGTAAGCCAGCATCGGGGGCGCATCTGGAACTGGGCAGGAGATGGAGGAATTGTCGCATTTTATCTGGGAGATCGGATGCTGGATGCGGTTCGTTGCGCGCTGGATATTCAGCTGAGCATGATTCAATTCAATCTAAATATAACGGAAAACTCTCTGCGTGAACCAGTCCGTCTTCGCATCGCCTGCCATGATGGAACTACGACATACAAAGAGAACAAAGGTGAAATCTTGAGCGATGCCATCAACTATGTGGCACATCTGGAGAAGAAAGGAACCAATCCAGAATCTATATCCATATCGCGCCACGTTCACGGTCGCCTTCCTCCCAGACTGGCCAAAATTTTTACTCCTCGCGGTCAATTTGAAAATCAGGAATACCTGAGCGTGGATGTGAAGTTGCCGTGGGCTGACTTCAAAGACTAGGCCTTCGCGTCTTACTGATAGATTCTTTCAAACGTAGTTCTGAGATTTCACCCCGTCAAGGGGTCCTCACGCCATTCCTCATCGGACTGGCGGCGCCCCTTGACGGGGTAGTTCGCTCTGGTTTATGTTTGCAGGAATTTATTGGCAATTTGCTCAGGCTTGTGCCAGGGCCTTACTCCCGATGAGCCTTTCGATCTGCCCGCTACGAGCGCTCAATGTAGAGCTGCATGTGGCGGCAGGATATTCCTTATGCTAGTT
>JBNLFC010000055.1:0-12565 GCA_050305335.1 Leptospirales bacterium | reverse complement strand
ATTTGTTCATATCCTATCTGGAGTCTGGCGGAAACATAGCAACGGCCAGGATGGTTGATGTTGCCACTCAATCAGGCATTGTGTTAACGTCTACCGCGAACAGCCGCAGTCGTCTCGTAGGAGTCAGCGTTGTTGGGGATCAGATCTATTTTGTTGATAGTGTGCTATCTGTCATCAGGCAACTATACTGATTGATGGTGAATCGACCTTGAGAAAATAGATAGAAGTGGTAGGGTTTGCGATTTCGCCCAGAGTGTTTAATACAACATATCGAGATTGCTGGTTGCCGCCAGTAATCTCGAACCTGTATTAAATTATCCCTTCAACGCCATTACTTTACGTGCACTCTCGGCAATGTTGGCAGCCCGCAGACCGTAGTAGTCCATGAGGGCATTGGCAGTGCCACTCTGTCCGAACTCATCCTTCATACCCACGCGAAGCAAGGGAACTGGATGTTGTTCTGAAATCAGCTCTGCCACGGCCGAACCCAGGCCGCCAATGATATTGTGTTCTTCAGCAGTGACAATGGCGCCGGTAGATCTGGCAGCATCTAGAATCATTTCACTATCAATGGGCTTGATGGAAGCCATATTGATCACTGTAGCCTGAATTCCTTCAGCGGAAAGAATTTCTGCTGCCTGATCAGCTTCCTGCACCATTACGCCACAGGCAATGATAGCAACATCGCTGCCTTCTCGACGTAATTCTCCTTTTCCTTCCTGGAATTGGTAGTTGCTTTTTCTGGGGAGGTCAGGTAACGATGCTCTGCCGGTTCTCACATACACTGGCCCTTGAATAGAGGCCGCAGCATGAATGATCTGCCTGGTCTCTTCGTAGTCGGAAGGAACAAAGACGCGCATTCCCGGGATGGTTCGCATAATAGAGATATCTTCTATGCACTGGTGGCTGGCACCATCTTCACCTACCGTAATGCCAGCATGGGAAGCCACTAGCTTTACATTGAGACCAGGATAAGCGATGGAGTTACGAATGACTTCCCAGGCTCGTCCTGAGAGAAACATCGCAAAGCTGGAGACGAAAGGGGTCAGGCCGGAGAGGGCAAAGCCCGCGGCCATTCCCACCAGATTTTGCTCGGCTACTCCTACGTTGAAGAAACGTTCGGGAAAGGTTTTCGCAAATTTCCCGGTTTTTGTGGATTCGCTCAAGTCGGCGTCCAGAACAACTACATCGTTTCTGGAGGTTCCTACTTCGACCAGGGCATCACCGTATCCTTCTCTCGTTGCTCGTTTACGAATCTCTGTTTTCACCTTTGCCTTTCCTCTGCCTCAAGCCAATGATTCTTAATACCGTATAAAGCTTTCTGTATATTAACCTTTCAAAGCCTCAGCCTTATCGGTTCGTTCCCAGGTAAAAGTCTCTCCTGATCGACCAAAATGGCCGTAGGCTGCAGTTTCCCTATATACTCTGCCTGGTTCAAGAAGTTTTAGCTCTTTTACAATGCCTGCAGGTGTTAAATTGAAGTTGGCGCGAACGCGTTTAGATAGCTCATCTCCACTGATTTTGCCTGTTCCAAAAGTATCCACCAGAACGGAAACCGGCTCTGGATAACCAATCGCATAAGAGAGCTGCACTTCGCATCGTTCTGCAAGGCCTGCTGCAACGATATTTTTGGCAACATATCGCCCCATATATGCAGCACTGCGGTCTACTTTGGATGGATCTTTTCCGGAAAACGCGCCGCCACCGTGGCGACCATATCCACCGTAAGTATCAACAATGATCTTTCTTCCTGTGAGGCCACAGTCTCCATGAGGACCGCCAACGACAAATCGTCCTGTGGGATTGATCAAATAACGGGTATCCTTCAGCATATTAGAAGGCACTACTGATTTGATTACCTGTTCGATAACCATTTCAGTCAAATCTTTGTGAGTTACGTTCTCACGATGCTGCGTAGAGATAACAATGGTATCCACACGAACCGGTTTTTTATCCCGGTATTCGATGGTGACCTGGCTCTTGGAATCCGGAAGAATATCGGCCATTACGCCTGAATGACGCAGATCAGCCATTTTCTTCATTAGCTTTTGCGCCAGATCAATGGGGAGCGGCATCAGATCCGGGGTTTCGTTGATGGCAAAGCCAAACATAAGTCCCTGATCACCTGCTCCCTGCTCCTGGAACATTCCTTCCCCTTCTGTAACACCTTGAGAAATGTCAGGGGATTGTTCGTGAAGACGCACTTCGACGGTGGCTGTGTCGGCATTAAAACCGATTCCGTCACTGATGTATCCGATGTCCCGGGCTACTTTTCGTGCAATTTTCTCCACATCCACCGATGAGCGGGATGTTACTTCCCCTGCTACCAGGATAAAATCTGTTGTGGTGAGCGTTTCGCATGCGACGCGGCTCTTTGCATCGCCTTTTAAATATTCATCAAGCACGGCATCAGAGATTTGGTCCGCAATTTTGTCTGGATGGCCTTCCGAGACCGATTCTGAGGTGAAAAGAAAGTCCTTCAATGACATAGTTCAGTATCCTTTGTGTTGAGTTTTGTGGTAAGCCCCAATGATGGCATGAAAATGCCAGGGCAAATATAGTTGAAAACCCACGTTCGAATTTGTCGAGTCCGGAGTCAATGGAAAAGAAACGGTTGTAAACGGGCTTTTGTCATGAATATGGGTGGAATATGCTTTAAATCAGAAAAATGGCAATTCTGGAATCATTTACCCTCTGCAATATCTTTCCAATAATATGGTATACTCCCGGGAAACGAGATATAGATCCGACATGAATATGAATGCCAGACTGATCCTATCGATTCTATTGTTTTTTGCATTGCAAAACTGCAGGATTTTTTATGTGGCAGACGCTGGCATAGGTCACCTGAGTATGCTGGTTTCCGGCAAATCGATCCAGAGCGAGCTTCATCGAGATGACCTCACGCCGGAGCAAAGAAGAAAGCTAAGAGTTGTAGAAGATGTAAGAAAATTTGCAAAAGATGATCTTGCCTTGAATGTAGGCGATTCTTATGCAAATATTGTCTGGCTGGATCGTAGTGCTGTATCCTGGATTGTTACTGCCTCTCATAAAACAAAGCTAGAAGCGAAAACCTGGTGGTTTCCAGTAGCAGGCACTTTCCCATACCTCGGGTTCTATCATGAGAAAGATGCTCAATCCCTTGAGAAAGAGCTGGAGGAGGATGGATGGGATTCCTCCACGTCCCCGGTGGCGGGTTACAGTACTTTAGGATGGTTTTCGGATCCGTTATATTCTCCTCAATTAATTTACGCAGATTACAACCTGGTCAGATTGATTATTCATGAGACCACGCACAATACAGTCTGGATTAGAGGCGATGCTGATTTTAATGAATCGTTGGCGTCATTCGTGGAAAAAGAGGGAGCCCGTCTCTACTTTATCTCCCGATATGGAAAAGATTCCAGGGAATTTTCAGAGTTAAACATGGGTATAAAAAGGGAGCAGGAAAGGGTTTCTATTCATCGTAAATATCGGGAAAAGCTGGAACTATTGTATGGAAATCCTACTTTAAGCGAACAGGAGAAACTCAAACATCGAGTTGCAATTTTTGAAAGATACAGAGACGCACTGTTGCATCAGTCCGGGAATTCACAATCTAGAATTAAGCAAATAAAATTGAGTAAAATCAATAATACGGATTTCCTGAGTGTTGATCGATACGAGTCAGGAGAAGCTTTTTTTGCTGCAGAACGCAAAAAAGCAGCATCATGGGTTGATTTCTATAAACGAATGGATAGACTCTCCAGTCTGGATAATGCTGGAAGAAAGATACTATTGAGATCCAAAACGTAGCTTGAAGGAGCCTTTGAGAGCTTTATCTTTATAGTAGAAAACCTCCCGGAAGGCGAAATCAGGTCATCTATCGCACCTGCATCTGAATTCAGGCCTCTTGATAACAAAAGCAGCATTTTTTCCTGATTTGCATTGCTAAGTTCTGTATTGTACTATGATTAACTAACCTGGAAAGAAATATTAAATTAATTTATCGCTTTTTCATAAATAATGAACTATTTTTTTAGTTTTTATTATTGACTTGATTTCCGTTTCTGTCATTCATGCAATGATGGGATCTAACGATTTAATCTTAATGATGGGCACTGCATTCCGCGGTGCCATGGATATCATCCGGGAAGGGATGTCGAAAAAAGAGAAACAATCCACTCTTGCCCTTTCCATTCTCATTCATGTGGACTCCAGTCCTGGAATTTCTCAAGGTGAGCTGGGAAAAATCCTGCGCCGCGACCCCATGACCATGTCTCAAGCAGTTCGCGCTCTCCAATCTGGTGGTTTGATAGTAAGTCAACCTGATAATGAAGACCGGAGAGTCAAAAGGTTGACTGTCACTAAAAAGGGTAAAGCTCTGGGTGAAAGTCTGCTTGACGGTGAAAGTAAACTGCTGAGTGGTCTTGCCAAAGAGTGGGGAAAGGCACGCATCAATCAGTTCACAAAAGATGTGGCAGAATTTAACGAATTTCTCACCAGAATACAGGATTAAAACGCATGATGCGAGTGATGTCGTTGGTTTGATGAATCGGTGTTTTCTTAGAAAGGCACCATTCACCACCACGATGTCTTTACCTTCTACCTGGAAGCGTCATCAGATGGATCAATATGGTAGTAGTAGCTACCCTCTTTGCGAAAGCGTCCTCCAATGATTCTATGTGCACTGGTTAACTTTTCCAATGTCGATGCAGCTACAGGGTCATCTTTTTCCTGCTTTTGAGGCAAATCGTCACACCACAGACCCAGCAGAACTCTTTTTCCCGGGATTTCCACAAGAGAAAGATGGCGAAATCGGGACGAGGCAGCTTTTTCATAGAAAGTTGTTCCCCTGTGAGGAAACAATACGAATGGGTAGTGAGTACCCCCGGGTTTTTCAATTTTATCACCAAGCTTTTCCAGCAATTGAGCCGCATCCACTTCGTTGATATTTTTCATATATTCAATGATTTTGCCTGTGAATGAAAAGTGCAATTCACCCAACCTGTAGTGATAAGTGTGGATCTGATTGTCTAACCCGGGCTGTTCGGCTGCTCTTCCGTCTGTACATCCAATCTTTTCCATTACGCGGTGCATGGCGGGACTGAGATAATCGGAAAGATCGCTATTTAGAATGCGGTCCAACTGTCGGTAGAGTGGTGCGTGAACGCCGGAACGGTACCCGTATCGATTCTGGAAATTTAGCAGCAATTCTTTCAAGCGGAGGCCTCGTTCGGTTATATAGCGAGAAGACGATTCCCGGTTTTCAAATAAAAGTTCGGCAACGTCTTCTCCCATACTCTGGAGCAGCTCTTCCATGGCCTGATGAGTCTTTTCCAGCAGACCCAGTTTCTGCAACATCCCATGAGCAAGATTATGAGTTCTGTCCAGTGTGTGTTGGCGTTTTTTCATAATTTATGAAAATTTTTTCCTGGAAGTCGTCCCGAACCCTCCAGGGGTTGGAAGCGCGTCTTATTTAATGATCGGAACATTCGTCGGACTTCCAGCCCGTAAAATAGGCATCATCGGGGCGTCTTTTTCACGAATTACTCCTGTTAATTGGCAAATCGACGTCTGTATATAGCCAGAAGAACACCTACACCCGACAGTGCCGTGACCATATGAGAGCCTCCATAGCTGACAAAGGTGAGCGGGAGTCCGGTAACCGGGAGTAGGCCCAGTGCAATTCCAATATTTAAAAAGATATGATAAAAAAACATGAATGAGATTCCCGTTCCCAGCAGCGTTGCGAATCTATCCCTTGCTTCATAGGATATCTGCAGACCACGCATGGGGATGGCAAGCAGGAGTAGCAGCATAACCACTCCTCCCAGAAAACCGGTTCGTTCGCACCATGCTGTGAATATGAAGTCAGTATGAGATTCGGGAACCAGGGGACGGTCGCCCATGGTCATATCTCCTTGAAAGATGCCCTGGCCGTAAACCTGTCCGGAACCTATGGCAGCCTTTGATGCACGAATCTGGTATGCCAGGTCTCTGGGAAATTTTTCCGGGTTTAAAAAGGCTGTAATACGGACCACCTGGTGGTATTTGAATGAAAATGTCAAATGAACAGCCATGGCTGACAGAAGCGATATACCCAGCACTCCAAGAGGTATATAGACTTGCCGAAAATTGATGAATGCGGAACCTCTGGCATATTTTAAGACAAAGAGTACCACCGCGATGAGTGAAAAGATCACTCCCAGAGAAATCAAAAGCACTTCATTATCCAGTATTAGAAGTAAAACGCCTCCCGATTCATAACGGATTGCCTGGACCGCTTCTTTTAACGCATCGAAAAGCGATGAATTGCTCATCAAGTTTAATAGATAAGTGCGATCATTGCCTGTAATATCAGAGGGGATTAAACCTGAGGCGGCAAAATCCCAGATGTCTTTCTTTAAAATTCTTACGGCGGGCAGGATCCCATTCTGGTCCAGATTGGAGATATGAGTGATCAGTGGTTCCACCATGGTAATTTTTTTGTATTCGATGAAAAGCGGTATGAAAAGAGTTCCGGCAAAATAGGCAACCACCGAACCGATATGAAACATATCCGCGCCCGCGATAAAGAGCATGGTCATGAGTATGGGAACGAATACAATGGCGCCTCCCAGGTCGGGCTGAATTACGATCAGAAGCATAGGGAGGAGTGCAATGCCAAAAGCTATAATCAGTGTCGGTATATGATTTAGCTCTCGCTCTTTTAGCTCCAGATATCTCGCCAGTAGAAGAATGGTAGCAAGCTTGGCAAGCTCGGAGGTCTGAAATCCGATGTAACTGATTCGGATCCATGAGCGAGCGCCCTTAATTTCGGATCCAATAAAAGGGATGAGCGTTATTATCAGCAAAAAAATCGAAAATGCATAAATGTGAATTGCAAATTCGCCCAGTTGCGGATAGTTTAACTTTCTCAAAACTAATGCAAATATAATTCCCACGGCAATGTGAACAAGCTGATGAATCCAATTATAATTGGTTTCATCCAGCATCGCTTCCTGGGAATAAAGAGTAAGAACACTGAAGCTCAATACCAGAAAGAGACTTCCGATCAAGACCAGGTCGAAGCGTTTGCGTATATCCATTATTGAACATCCTCTGGCCGGTCATTGTTCTGTCTGCTTGCATTCGGATCGGCTACACCTGTTCCTACAGGAACTTCCATGGAAGCCTCGGGAGGATGCAGGCTACCCACACCTCGCGAAAGAATTCTCCTGCCAGCAAAGGCTGTTTTGAAAACTTCGTATGCTAGCGGTACCGCGGTAGCGGCGCCACCACGCCCGAATTCCACGAAAACCACCACGACGATGGGATCGCCAGCCGGATCCTCGTAAGGCGCGTAACCTGCGAACCATGCATGGTTTCTTCCCTGGACTTTGCTTTTGGTCTGAGCTGTTCCGGTTTTTCCTGCAGCAGGTACGGACAATCCATTGAGGAGTGCGCCGGTTCCTCTCAAAACTACGGCACGTAGCCCACGACGCACCGTCTCCAGAGAGGAGTGCTTGACGGGGATCTCCTTGACCAGTTCGGGAGTAAACTTTCGAATTACCCGACCTGTATCTGGATCACGGATTTCCCGGACAAGATGCGGACGATAGATCTTGCCTCCGTTGGCAAATGCTGAATAAAGGGAGGCAAGTGCGATAGGAGTTGTTTCGAGAAATCCCTGACCAATCGCCATATTCACTGTATCGCCATCATACCACTGGCTGGACCATTGAATCTGTTTCCACCTCTGGTCCGGAACAAACCCGCTTGTTTCGCCGGGCAGATCAATTCCGCTTTTTTGGTCCATCAAGAGGTTCCGTGAAAATTGAATCATGACCGTAGGACCGATGCGGTATCCCAGCTGATAAAAGTAGACGCTGCAGGAATTGGCTATAGCGCCTACCATATCCAGGTTGCCGTGGCCCTGAGGTCTCCAGCACCAGTAACGTGAAGGCGGCACTCCAGGTACCGTAGACGCTAGCTCCCAGTGCCCTCCACAGTAAAAGGTGGTCTGCTCGGTGATGGATCCGGTCTGATCGCTTTCCAGCCCGGCCAGTGCAACCAGGGGCTTGAAGGTGGATGCAGGGGGAAATTTAGCCTGAATCGCGATATTAAGAAATCCCTGGTTTTCCTGGACAAGTTTATAGTGATCCCGGATCTGATCCAGTGTGCCCGAGGATAGAATGTTGGGGTCGAACGTTGGTTGTGATACAAGCGTCAGTATTTCCCCTGTGTTTGCCTTCATGGCAATGATCGCTCCACGAAATCCCGAAGCTACCAGCGCTCTATAAGCGGTAGTCTGCATTTTTCTGTCGATAGTAAGCACCAGATTGTTGCCCTGCTCCGATCTGGTGATCTGTTCTTCCGCATCCAGAACTCTGTGCCTTATACGAATGCCATCGGTACCACGAAGCTCCGTATCATAGCGAGCCTCCAGGCCGCCTTTACCGATGGTCTGATAGGGTAGAACAGAACTTCGATCCAGCTCTTTGCGCGAGGGCAAACCAACATATCCTGTAACATGCGCCATGGCAGGGCCCATGGAATAGTAGCGAAGATGGTTGGTAATGAACTCTCCGAACCTGGTAACCATATAAAATTCTGCCAGTCGTTCATGCTCCCGTCGCGTGATGCGATGCAGGAGTGTCACCGACTCGTTTTTTCTTACCAGGAGATTCCAGTTTTTAGGCTCCAGCAAATCATTGTAGTTGTCGAAGGGTTGCCCCATAATCTGACTGAACTCTTTTAAAAAAACAGTGGCTGCTTCTCTGTTTTTGAAACGAGACGGATAAATTACGTAATCTATATAGTTAATATTTTTAACAAGAGGATCCGGAGCTGTGTCGATGTTTCGATCAAACATCAATCCTCTGGGAGCGACAGTGAACTCCTGTCTGCTCACGAACTTGCGTGCCAGAATATGATTTTCGTAGCCATAGACAAGTTGCAGGTTCCCCAGCTGAATGATGTAAATCAAGCTGACAGCGACCGTGAACCCGATGAACTGGTAAAGCCTTGTCTGAAATCTCTGTTGGCTGCGAAACTCGGAAAGTGAACGGCTCATTTCGACTCTCGTTCCATAAATCTATAGAAAATACCCAGGAGATAAAACCAGATAGGTGAAAGAATAGTTGTGTAAATGGCTGGCCCCAGAAACGAATAGGAGTGATTGAATTCGTCCAGAAAACCCATGACGCTCCAGGTAACCAGGCGGACAATGAGAGTTGTTGCGAAAACCACTACTAGCTGGGGAAGGTAGTGTTCCCTGTCAAAGAATCTCTGAATTTTTCCCAGGGTGAATCCTGTTAATGCAAATATCAGCGCATGCACTCCAATGAGAGGTACAAACTCCTGTCTGGCGGTCATGAATCTCAAAAGACCGGAGTCTTCCATTAATCCTGCAAAAAAACCGATCCACAGCCCCGAGAATTCACCACGGTGCATGGCAAAGTATATAATAAACATCAATAAAAAATCTGGATAAATTAATCCGGAGTTCAGAAACGTCAGGTCTACGCCCAGAAAATTGATGTCCTTGAGAAAAAAGGAAATGAGCATGCCCAGAGCTACAGCGCCAATTTCAAGAATCATTATCTTGCTCCTCCGCTGTTGGGAACAATGACCTGCTGAATTCTGCGCACTCCTGGCGACAAAGGTTTTGTCGCTTCGTCAGAATCGGAAGCGGCATCACCCTTATTGGAAGAATCGGTGGTGCTCCCATTTGTGGCTTTGCTGTTTACCGTGGCTGTTCTACGGCTAGAAGCACTCTTCTTTGCAGATTGTGCGAAAGGAAGCGCCGGATATACAGCTTCGCCGAATTCCGTCAGGAGGTGTTCATCCCAGATCTCTTCCCGGTCGTAAGTCTCTTTCCAGATTTCAGGTCTTTTTCGAATCACAGAGACATAGTCCAGCGAGCTGATAGGGGCATAGAGCCTGATCCGGGCTGTCTTGAATTCTCCTTCTCGTTCGCTCTCCTGCACAATGGTACCAACGGGAATACCCGGAGGAAAGATTCCACCCTCACCGCTTGTCACAACAGTATTGCCCGGAGTGATTACCACATTGCTGTCTGAATAGGTTGCCTGATTGGCGCTACCTTCGCTTGCAATATATGTAAGAGAGGCCTCAGTAAAACGGTCCGAGTTACCATTCAATATGGCCCACTGTCCGGTCACAGGCATTCTTACTCCAACCCGGAATGCAGGATGGTTGATGGGTTGCACGATGGCAGTGTGAGAATCTACCGAGGCAATGATTCCTACCACCGCACGAATCATCTGATGGTTAGCATCAGTAGCGCGGGTAATCACCGGCATAAAGGGTTCCAGACCATCGCTTTTTCCTTTGTTGATGATAATTCTGGGGCTGATGGAATTGATCCGAATTCCCAGCACTTCTGCCTTCTGCTCGGAGAATCCTGGATGGGGAAGAAAGCCCATCTCTTCTCGAAGACGGTGGTTTTCTTTTTTAAGCCCTTCAAATCGATCGTTTTCCAGCCTGTAGCTTTCCAGCTTTTTCTCGGCGGCGGCATATTTTTCCTGTAATTCCCGATATTCGTCCAGCTTAACCCAGAGGTTCCCGGGCAGCTTCAAACTTGTATTAAGGGTTCCGCTGAACCGGTCGGAAAGTCGGCCAACGTACCCAAATCCTACTGCAAAGGGATTTCTCTGCCAGAGTATACTTATGGTAGAAAAAAGAATGATAAAAGTAAGACTGAAGCTGTTTTTATTTTTCCAGAGTACGTGCCACAACATAACAGATTTTGGAATTCCTCATAAAACCAGGGGAGATGGAACACCGAAAAAAGGGGAAGAACACCAGTGCTTTTTTCGATGCCTGAATTTGTATTTATTTAATATGAGAGGAGCGGATATTTTTCAGCTCATCCAGGTATTTCCCGGTTCCAATTGCCACACAGATCAGTGGATTTTCCGCTTTAAAAACGGGAACCCCTGTCTCTTTGCTCAAAAATTTATCCAGTCCTTTGAGAAGACTCCCACCGCCTGTCATCACAATACCACGCTCTACTATATCGGCAGCAAGTTCCGGAGGGGTGCGCTCCAGAGTGCTTTTTACTGCCTCCAGAATGGCATCGATGGGTTCTTTGAGAGCTTTGCGAATTTCATTGGAGTCTATCTCCAGGGTCCTGGGAAGCCCACTGATGGCGTCACGACCCCTCAGTTCCATCGTCTCCACTTTCTTTTCAGGGAACGCGTTGCCAATGGTTAGCTTCACATCTTCCGCCATTCGCTCTCCAATGACAAGGTTGTACTGGGTGCGCAGGTAGCGAATAATGGCCTCGTCGAACTCATCTCCTCCGATTCGAATGGAGTCGGCTATCACCATTCCCCCCAGTGAAATCACCGCGATTTCCGTAGTCCCACCACCAATGTCCACAATCATAGAACCAGCAGGCTCATGGATGGGAACATTGGCTCCGATGGCCGCAGCCAGAGCTTCTTCAATCAGGTGAATCTCCCTGGCTCCTGCCTGCTCGGCCGACTCCCTTACCGCACGTCTTTCCACTTCAGTAATGCCAGATGGGACGCCTATAACCATGCGGGGCTTCACCAGAGTGGTCCTTTTATGGACTTTCTGAATGAAATAGCGGATCATCTTTTCTACGGTTTCGAAGTCCGCAATCACACCATCTTTCATGGGACGGATGGCCACAATGTCACCGGGTGTCCGACCCAGCATTCTTTTAGCCTCATGACCTACAGCCAGAACCCTTCCTGTAGACGATTTCACTGCTACCACGGAAGGTTCCGAAAGCACAATGCCCTGGCCTTTCACATGGACCAGCGTATTGGCTGTTCCTAAATCGATTCCCATATCGTTGGAGAATAGGCTGTAGATCTTATCAAGAAACATAATTACTATCCTGTTACAGATGATCTTTCGACAGGTGTGAGCCTGGCGAAATCAGTACAAAACTCAGACTGCATACGTTCTCTCCGGTAAGCTTTCGTTACCGTGTAAGCTGACTTTGCTTCTGGCGTGAACGATCGCGACCCGATGAAGAAAGCTATGCATGCAGGCTGAAATGACCTGTTACCGGTTTCCAGGGCTTCTGTCAAGCACTCCCCAGAAACATCTGTTTTTAGTGGCGTTTCTGGAGTCATTATGCATTTTACGTCACCGGACACCCGCCGGGCTCCCTGTTATAAGGGCATTCACCTCAGCAAGGCGTTGCTTTAAAAAAGGATCCTCTTCCCTGGCCTCTTTCAGGGCCTCCTGGAAAAATGGAAGGGCTACATAGGGTCCTCTTTGAATCAGAAAAATCTCTCCCTCCAACCTCCAGGCGGCAGATCGTATGGTATTGCTACTATCCTGCTGAAGTTTGACGCTCCGGGTCAATATGAGGGATTGAATGTAGTTTCTGGCGTTGAAAGCGCTATAAGCTTTTATTATATCCAGCTCACTCTTTTTCAGGGGCAGATGGCTTTGGTGATCTTTTCTTGCTGTGAAAACCTCCAGAATATTCTCCCCTGGCCGGGGGGGGGCATCTGCTGGCTGCGTGGAGGAGATGGCCAATTGTTGAATCAACCTGGCTGTATCCTGACTTTTGCCGAGGAACGTAAAAATAGAG
>JBNLFC010000054.1:242-12580 GCA_050305335.1 Leptospirales bacterium | reverse complement strand
CTGTCTTTTTGCTCCTCAACGGGAAAATGGGGAGTACAGTTGTAGATGTGGATGGGAAGCGAATCATCCATATGGCTACAGATAAAGTGATACAGCGCAGAGAGGTAGAGTTGAATGAAGTGGCTCTATTCGAGTCCATCGGTGTGACCTTTGGAAGAAAGCCGGAGGCATACAGTTATGAACTGGTCGATGGCTCTACGCCTGTTCAGCGTCACCTTTAGATTATAGATCGTCCGATTGACCGGAAGAGGTAGAGGCCGGAGCTGGAACATCCACAAAGAGGGAGCTCAGCTCCGCAGCTTTCCAGATTCCCTTCTGGTTGCGTTTCATGGTTATAGGCCGTGCCGATAAGCCATAAACTTTTATGAATACTTTAACGCGTCCTGACTCTTCACTTCCGCTGAATCGATTTCGAGAGAACTTCAAAAAGTAAGGAGCGTTTACCCGGTAATTGTTCTCAGCCGTTCCGCCTTCTGCATAGGCATAGGGAAAGTAAGTCCAGACATCGATTTCGCGGCGTGCAAGCCGGTCCAGGTGGTATTGAATGCTATTGGAAGGCGCATAGCCTCTGAATACATCTCCTTTCTTCACGTTGCTCTGGTCCAGGGCAATTGTAAGACACTGGAGACCCAGGGATTTATTCTGGCCCAGCAGCGCCAGCGCAGTCCAGAGAACGGCAGCGCCTCCTTCGGGTGTGGCTGCAACGCTATCTCTCCATTTGAGGAATTCATTGGTGGAGGAAGGAAATGACTCGACAGTAAAGGTTTCTTCTTTCGCGCCAAGATTGGTCTGCAGAAGGAAAAGTAATAGCAGGAAAGCGGCGCAAATGGATGCCATGTGTCGTATCATAACCAATCTCCGTTTAAGGTTTGCTCTTTAAGATTAAATACTTCTTTTTCCCCAGGCGCAATGAATACTCGCCGGGAAATTTAAGAGTATGCTCCTTACTTGTCACAGTCTCCAGCTCTTCTCCCAGTTTAACGGCACCAGCCTCTATCAATCGTTTTACAGCCGAAGCCGTTGACTCGACTCCTGAATCCACCACCAGCTTTACAAGACTTAGCTCACCTTGCTCCTCCACCAGGTAGATAGGGGCATCAGGCGGAATTACCATTTTTGTGCGCCCGGCCGAGCTCTTTTCTTTTTCCCACTGGGTTCTTCCTTCGGCTCCTGCCCCCGCCCCATGGAGAGAGTCGATGATGGTGGTACCCAGAAGTTTCTTTGCTTCAAAGGGCTCGCTCCTCATGGACTCGATTTCATTTTGGGGAATGTCAGTTAGATAGACGAAGTAGTCCCACATTAAATCGTCGCTGATAGACATGATTTTAGCGAACATCTCGTAAGGTTTTTCTTCAATGCCTATGTAGTTTCCGTAGGATTTGGACATCTTACGTTGACCGTCCAGACCCACCAGCAGGGGAGTTGTGACAATGCATTGGGGTGAGAGACCGTACTGGCTTTGCAGTTCCCGACCCACCAGCAGGTTGAATTTCTGATCGTTTCCGCCCAATTCCACGTCGGCTTTAAGCTCCACCGAGTCATAGCCCTGGATGAGAGGATAGAGGAATTCGATAATGCTGATGGCATCGCCAGCCGCAATTCTTTTTGAGAAATCATCCCGCTCGATCATCCTTGCGACCGTGTAACGTGCGGTAAGACCCAGAACATCCTGAAAAGACATCCCGGAGCACCAGGCCGAGTTGAATACGATCTGGGTTCTGGCAGGATCGAGAATTCGGAAAATCTGTTTTTCATAGGTTTTTGCGTTTTCAGCAACTTCTTTTTCCGTGAGTCGTTTGCGTGTGGCAGACCGTCCTGTTGGATCACCAATCATTCCCGTGAAATCGCCAATCAAAAAGAGAATGGTATGCCCCAGCTCCTGAAAGTGACGGATTTTGCGAATCAAGACCAGGTGGCCCAGGTGAAGATCCGGGGCCGTGGGATCAAAACCGGCTTTGATTCTGAGGGGATTTTTAGATTTGTGACTCTCTTCCAGCTTGTCCAGGAGTTCATTTTCAGGGAGAACTTCCAGAGCGCCGCGCCGGATTTTTTCCATGGCGGCAAGGGTCTCTTTGCTATATTTTTTTTCGGTTTCGGTGGCACCACTCTGCATATGGTATAAGGGGGGATTCGCGACCTTCTGAATCAAGTAAAAATGATATTGAGCATTGGTGCCCTGGCAGGGCAGTAATCTCCTATTCTTCAGGTTTTTTTCCGGAAAAATCGAACCGATACCCCAGCATAAGACGAACTGTGGAACTGTTGGCAATGAATGTAAAGTTGGATTTCATGAGGTCGGTCTTTGCCACTATGTATGGCTCCAGTGATACCTGGCCCTGATCGTTTGTACTCAGAGAAATGCTAGTTGAGGAAAACGATATCAATGGCTGCATCTTTAGACTGGTTATCTCTGTTCGTGTTCGACTGTATGCCCCGTCCAGTTGGAGGAAAAAGTTTCGGTAAATTGGATAACGGAAACTTATTCCTCCCCGGGAGCCCTTGCTTCGAAGCTCACCATCAATGAAGACCTGACTGTAATCAGTTGTGTTAGTGGAGGACTGCAGGTGTGTATCATAGACATGCAGACTGTAAGTGCCCTTTTGATTGAAGGGTTCGTAAAAAAGGGTTACTTCGAGCCTGAAGGGAATCTGGAATTGCAACCGTATTCCTGGATAGAAACCGCTATTTTGAAATTCTGTTTTCCCATCGGGAACAAGGATCGGGGTCTGGCTGGTGGCCAGGGTGGTAAGATCGGTTGCACTGTAAAACCTGCTTATGGAAAGGATTGTGGAATAGGAGTAGTTTGTGTAGTGAAGATATAGTCTAACGTCCATCCACTTCAGCAAAAAGGGTGAAAAGCCTGCCTTCAATAGAAACTGCTTCTCCCGGGTATTCTTCATGGCAATGTTGGTGTATTCTGCAACATTACAGGTTGAGCCGTTGCAATCGGTGTTGGTATAAAACTCAAGCGTTTGCAATGAACTGGTAGAACTGTAAGAATCAAATGAGGCTGCAGCGGAAAATCTGCGATAGATTGCATCCAGCTGGATTGAGTAATCAGTCGCTGTGGGGGTGTTTTCCCACTTCAATGGAACTTTGTTTATGATCTTGCTATCGGGTATCAGATTGTTGAAGGTGTAGTAATTGGAGTAAGTTTTAATACCTGGCAAATCTCGTTTGCTTTTGCCTCCTCCAATGGCAGCATCCAGCCAGAAGCGCTTTGACATCCAGGCCTCGCGCTTTTTTTCATGGGCGGCTGAGAGTTTCTCCTCTTCCTGTTTGCGTTTCTCTTCCTCCTCTTTTTCTTTCAGTTTTTGTTGTTCCTCTTCCTGTTTTTTCTGTTGGGCAACCTGCTGCTCTCTTTTCTCTCGCTCCTGTTCCTCTTTCCGTCTACGTTCTTCCTCCGCTTTACGCTCTTGCTCTTTTCTTTTTTCCTCTTCGAGCCTTCTGAGTTCTATTTCTTCCTGGCGATCCTCCTGACCTGGATATTGAATCCTTTTGATGAATCGTTTCTGAATGGTGCGTCTACCGGATTCGTTCTCTATCTCAATGGTGGTTTTGGTCTGGTTGACAATTTTTGCCTGGATCACTTTGCCATTTCGCATGTAGATGGTTTCTGCATGGAGCGAGCCTGCCGCGATCAGGAATATGACAGCCGAAATGGATAGGGCTGCAAAAGAGTGTCGAAATCTGTGGGGAAAGATTGGTAAAGATAGGAGTTGCATAATTTTTCTCGTCCTGGAAGGGGCCAATGGTCGAGATGGCCCACATTGACAGATTGCTTCCAGCAGGCGGATCATTCAACGAAAAAAGATTATACTTTCTGACTAATCATAAAGAACTAGGTCTGAGTCGATCCCTCCGTACACTGTTTTAGCTGAAAATGATCCTATCAATCGCATAGAGTAACTTCTCTTCAGGCGCAGGTTTTTTAAGAATCACACCTCTGTAACCCTTTGGTGGAGCCAGGCCCGGCGTGGAAGTATAGATTACATACGGGATTCCTTCGGCTGCCTCTTTCACCTTTTCGAGATGCTGGGCAAAATTACCGTCTTTTAATATAGTATCTGTAACGATTACATGGGGGTGGTATCTTTGCAGAATTTCAATGGCCTCGTCCCATCGGCTGGCTGCGATCACTTCTCCAAAGTGGCGTCTCAACATAGCTACGGTCATGCGACGTGTGTCGGTCTCTTCTTCCATATACAGCAGCCGAATACCCTGACGGTTTTTGTCCTGATCGTCTGTTCTCATCTATCCCACCTTTAAGAATTTAAAGAGCGTTTGTCCACGTCCAGTGCTGCTTCCCGAATGGCTTCGGTCAGGGTCGGGTGAGCATGGAAGCTCCGGGCAAGGTCTTCTGCGCTGCCGTCAAACTCCATGGCAATGACAGCTTCCCCCAGAATCTCCGATGCGTGTGGGCCGACAATGGCACAACCCAGCAAGCGATCGGTTTCCGCATCAGCAACGATCTTTACCATGCCATCGGTCTTGCCCGAAGCTTTAGCCCGGCCGTTGGCTCTTATGAAAAATTTTCCTGATTTGACCTTACGATTCTCTTTTAAGCACTGCTCCTCACTCAATCCTACTGTTGCAATTTCAGGATCTGTATAAATCACGGATGGGAGAGTTCGATAGTTGACATGTCCGGCCATCCCGGCCAGACGTTCAGCTACGGCGACTCCTTCTTCCTCGGCCCGGTGTGCCAGCATGGCTCCAGCAATGCAGTCACCAATGGCAAAGATTCCCTTTACCGATGTCTCCAGACTTTCCGGATCCACAGGAATGCATCCTTTTTCATCCGTGGAAATTCCCACGTTCTCCAGGCCGACCCTGGCAGTGTAGGGTTTTCTTCCAGCGGCAATAAGGAGAGTATCGGCTGTTATCTCCTTTTCGTTGTCATTTCCATTGTCTTTAATCTGCAATGTGATCTGATTTCCGGATTCCCTGGCTGCCACCAGAGTATGGTTGGCCAGAAGAGTGAGGCCGGATCGGGTGAAGGCTCGCTTTGCAGTTTCGCGCAACTGGCGATCCAGATAAGGTAAAATTTCGGGTAGCATTTCAATGATGGTTACTTTCGACCCCAGACGTTGATAAACCGATCCCAGTTCCAGGCCAATGGCACCGGCACCCAGAATGGCCATACTTTCGGGAATTCTATCCAGCGCTATTGCTTCATCCGAAGAGATGATGCTTTTGCCGTTGAAGGGAGTGATGGGCAGTTCGATAGGGACTGACCCTGTGGCAATGATTACATATTTGGTGATGATCTCTTGATCACTGTCGGCAGCCGATGCGATGCTTATACGAAATTTTTCGCCCTCTTTGCCCTTCAAGGAGCCCACTCCATGAATTACCTGGATCTTGTTTTTTTTCATGAGAAAGGAAATTCCGTCGGTCAGTTCCTTTACAATACGGTTTTTTCGATCCATCATTTTGCTGATTTGAACATTTACGTTATCTGTGCTGATCCCATGGTCGGCCAATTCATGCTTCGTGCGATAGTAGATTTCCGACGAATCCAGCAGAGCCTTGGTGGGAATGCACCCCACATTCATGCATGTTCCGCCCAGGGAGGAATTCTTTTCCACAATGGCAACACTCATGCCCAACTGCGCCGCGCGTATGGCTGCAATATAGCCGCCGGGGCCGCTTCCTATCACTGCTACATCCAACTCTGCCATCGAATTATCTCTCCTTTGAGAGTAGTCTCTTTTCTGGAAGCGGGCAGTGTCTACCCAATTTTAAGAATTCAGAATGGCTTATACATCCATCAGAAGTCGTCCCGGATCTTCCACCAGTTCCTTGATTCTTACCAGAAATCCTACGGCACCTTTTCCGTCTACGAGGCGATGATCGTAGGAAAGAGCCACATACATCATGGGCCGAATGACTATGGAGTCCTGAAATACCACCGGTCGTTTCTCAATCTTATGGAGCCCTAGAATCCCGCTTTGAGGTGGATTTAAGATAGGGGTGGAGAGCAACGATCCATAGATACCACCGTTTGTGATTGTAAAGGTTCCCCCCTCCAGATCGTTTAACTGAATTCTTTGATCATGGACCAACCCCGCCAGTCGATGGACCTCCTGTTCCAGTTGTCCAAAGGTGAGACGTTGAGCACCCTTAATGACCGGTACAACCAGACCTTTGTCCCCTCCCACTGCTACTCCAAGGTTCACATCATCGCTATAAACTATGTTTTCGCCATCAATGCGCCCGTTGAGCTCGGGATACTGGCGGACTGCATGAATGACAGCCGTTGCAAAAAAGGAGACCATTCCCGGATTGACGCCGTGTTTGAGGCGGAAGCTCTCTTTATACTTTTCTCGCAAGTTCATTACAGCGCTCATATCTACTTCGTTGAATGTAGTAAGTATGGCGGCATTTTGCTGTGCCTCCAGCATGCGTTGAGCGACTCTCTTCCTGAGTGGACTCATTGGAACGACGCGAATATTGTCAGTTTCCTCAGTTATACCTGTACCCGCTTCTGATACAGGGCCTGGAGTTCTATTCACTTCTACACCGGCTTCAGCCATGTAGTGTTGAAGATCTTCTTTTAATACCTGGCCATGACGACCACTTCCGTGAAGAGCCTCCGCCCGTATGTTTTTTGCTTGAGCAAGCTTTCGCACCGATGGCGAAAGCGGGGAAGGGCTGGTTTCGGGTGGGGGAACGGTTGTTCCATCTGGATGAGTCTTGTTCTCTGCTGGAGAATCAATAACTGCCTCCGGGTGCAATGGGGAAGGAGACATGGCCGGGTTGTTCTGTGGGGGATCAATCGATCCTGCGGATTGCCGGTTATTGTCTTGCTCTTCCAGAGAAGCAAGAATTTGGTCAGGCGATACCTTTTCGCCTTTCTGGACCTTCATGGATATTAACTTTCCGGAAAAAGGAGCGGGTACCTCCATGGTTACCTTATCGGTCTCGATCTCCAGCAGCACATCCCCCGCTGCGAACTCTTCTCCTACCTGTTTATGCCACTGCGCAAGGATACCCTCATCAATGGATTCTCCCATGGGAGGGACTCTCAGTTCCGTTACCATATCATCACCTCCTTTCCTTCGTCTGTACAATAAACCTCGAAGTGGATTGCTGATCGCTATCAGGTTCATTCAGATTTAATGTCGATTCTACCAGCAATTTCTCTTCTTCCTGATGGATAGAGTGGTATCCGGTTGCTGGTACGGGAGACGCCTTTCGTTCAAAGTGGATCAAGCGTTGTGAGGAGCTTGTGAGCCGTGATACGCGCGGCAGAAGATATTCCAGTGCTCCCTGGTTTGCCGGTTCATCCTGTACTAACGCAATCTCTTTTGCATATGGATATTTCAGAAGTTCTTTTTTCAGTTCCTCTTCCGGGAAAGGATAGAGCCCCTCCATGCGAATGAGAGCGATCTCATACATCTTTTTTTCTTCTCGGAATCGTTGGAGATCATAGTAGATCTTGCCTGTGGATACAACGATTCGCTGAACCGATTCAGTAGCTCCTGGCAATTGTTCGAGTGTGGCGTCTGCTAGAATCGGAGTGAAGCTGGAAGTTCTGGAAAATTCGGCCAGAGGACTTTTTGCATCTTTACGCCGTAATAGCGATTTAGGCGTAAAGATGATCAGAGGTCTGCGATAGCTGCGATGCATACTCCTGCGCAGGAGGTGAAACATCTGAGCAGGGGTGGTGGGGTATACCACATCCATATTGCCACCGGAGCAGAGCTGTAAAAAGCGTTCTATGCGGGCACTGGAATGTTCCGGTCCCATTCCCTCATATCCATGAGGGAGATAGAGAACCAGTCCGCTCTCCCGCCCCCACTTCACTCTAGCAGATGAGATAAACTGATCGATGATGATCTGCGCGCCATTGACAAAGTCGCCGAACTGGGCCTCCCATATGACAAGATTTTGCGGTGAAACCAGGGAGTATCCATATTCGAAACCGAGAGAAGCCAGTTCGTTTAAGGGGGAATTGATGACATGAAATCTGGAAGAGTGGTTCAGGATAGACTTCAGCGGAATCAACGTAGCTCCGTTCGCCTGATCATGGATCACAGCATGTCGGTGTCCGAAGGTTCCTCGCTGAGAATCCTGCCCTGACAGGCGAATGGAGTAGCCTTCGGACAGCAGCGATGCATATGCCAGAGATTCGGCGGCACCCCAATCTATAGCCTCTTCATTTTTTATTGCCTGGAGTCTTGCGGCCATTGTGCGTTGTATAGTTGCGTGGGAGGAAAATGTTTCTGGTATTGCAAAGATTTTTTCTGAGAGTGTCTTCAACTGTTGCAGGGGGAGTGCTGTTGTCGGATCTGTGATGCTGAAATTATTGCTGAATTCCTTCCAGACACCGCCGGCATGTCCAGTGTGCAGTGGTGCTGACGAGGAGAGGAAGGCTGCATACCGGCTTTCAAATTCCCGGTCAATCTCCCGGGTGATCTCTATCAGTCTTTGCTGGCTGACTCCCGCGTTTTGAAGTTGTTCTCCATAAACCTCCCATGTTCGCTTTTGTTGCCCAATCCATTTGTAAAGCTGTGGCTGTGTCAACATTGGGTCGTCGGTTTCATTGTGACCATTCTTGCGGTATGCGATGATTTCCACAAAAACGTCTGTATGATATCTTTTTCTCCACTCCATGGCCATAACGATGGCCCGGACTACCTGTTCCGGCTGACTCCCATCCACATGGAATATGGGCAACGGGAGCATTCGTGCAAGGTCTGTACAATAGCGGGTTGAGCGGCCATCCTCTGGATTTGTGGTAAAGGCAACTCTGTTGTTTAAAATAAGATGAAGGGTTCCACCGGTGGAGTAACCGCTCAATTGGGAAAGATTGAGTAGTTCATAGTTGATGCCCTGTCCTGAAAAAGCCCCATCACCATGAACCAGAAGAGCCATATTTTTCTCCCCTGCAGTATCGTCGTCTCGATCCATACGACCTCGTACGGAACCCTCTACGGCAGCAGAAACCATCTCCAGGTGGCTTGGATTGGAGGCGAGACTCAAGTGTATGGCATTCCCTTTTCGGCTTGTGCGATTGGCCGAATAGCCCTGGTGATACTTAACGTCTCCCTGGTGGGCACCTGGCGGCAGTCTTTCGTCAAACTCGGCAAAAATCAGTGAGAGCTCTTTACGCATGGTATGATAAAGCAAATTGAGTCTTCCTCTGTGGGCCATTCCCAGGAGCATCTGTTTTACTCCGCTGTCTGCCGCCTCCTCCACTGCCGCTTCTATGGCTAGAATCAAAGATTCGCTCCCTTCCAGAGAGAAGCGTTTTTTCCCGGGGAAACGTCGGCTCAAGAACTCTTCAAAAGTATTGGCTGAGTACAGATACCGAAAAGAATCCTCCTTCTCCCTGACGGAAAGAGTCCGGCTGGAAAGATGAGCATACAGTTCCTGCAAAAACTGAATCTTTTCTTTATCCTGGAGGTGATCGAGCTCTATGATGAGAGACCGCGATGAGTCAGGGTCTATCCCATTGCCATCGGAAGTATTTAGTGATTGCCTGCCGCTGGAAAGGGATTCCAGGTAAAGGAGGTTTTCTCCCGTTAGATAGTCGTCATTGTCGGTAACGTTCATAGGTTTAGCTCCATCACCGTGAGGGCAGATTGGCCTCGCTGCACACAGCCTCTTGATTGAATATAAAACGGAGTATGGATCTATTCCACTCCCGGTCGTAAGTTTTAAGAAAATTTGAAGACCGAAAGCCGGGATTCTTTTTGCGGATAAACGCGATTTATCACTGATGGCGGGAAAAAAGAGAAATATGTAAAGGTGGGCCTTTCATCGGGACGGAAAAGACCCTGCTTTTATATCCCGGCACCAGAAAATCTGAAGAGATTCTCCGGTGGGCGAGATCGATTCGCACTTATCGGCGGCTGAAGGGAATAATGGCAATCATACGAGAGCGCTTCAGCTCCCGGGCAATTTTTCTCTGGATTCTAGCATTGGCTCCGGTCATACGGCGCGGTAGAATTTTTCCTGTGCGAGAGATGAATTTTTCCATAATTTCCTGATTTTTATAATCCAGGTTCATTCCTCGTGTATCGAGAACACGTTTTCTGTATCGAGATCTTGGACCGGCACCCTTTTTTCGATCCCCCTCTTCGTCAAAGTGACCTCCGCGATCTTTGCGATGGTCGCCACCCTCGCGCCCTTCGTCTTTGTGAGAGGATTCAATGGCTCCTTCTAATTCTTTTTGATTTGTCTCTTCACTCATGATTTTACCAGTCCCGATAACAATTGCGACCACAGTCGCCATCTGTCATAAGGGCGACAAGTCAAAAACTATGGCTGTTCCCTGAACGTTTTTTTCCTGAATGGCCCGTTGAATATGCGATCAAAGAAGCTCAAAGCTTTCTCCCTTTTATCTTTATGCCTGGGGTCCTGGGTGGCATCCATATAGACATGCATCTCTTTTTCCACTATGCAATGATGGAAAAAGGAAAATGCGGGGAGGGGAGGGGAGCTGGTGTCATCCATCTCTATTGACATGAACAGCGGAGACTCCAGCGATTCGGACCAGTGAAAGGGGTCTACCAGGTCTAGAGAGCGGTGGATGCGTTGCCGTACTGAGGGCTTCTGGATCTGGATTACTTTGCGAAGGTCCTGTGCCAGAGGGGAGTCGGATCCATCCAGCCAGTTTTGCAAATGGATGAAAGAAGGCCTTTCCATGGCCAGGGCGGTGATGTTATTCTTTCGATGAACCGCTGCCATGGCGCCCATGGCAGCCCCCAGACCGCTGCCCAGTATCCCGATGCGAGTATGATCCACCTCTTTTTGCAGTCTCAAGAAGTCCACAGCACGAATTGCATCCAGAAACAGGGCGAAAGGGTAGCTGGTTATGGCATCATCCTGCCTGTATTTTTCGAAAGGATGCACCACAAAAAGGCCAGGTTCGGATTGGCCTCCATCAGTTTTTTTTGCAGGTGAAGGGGCCTTTTTTTCCTGCTTTCTATCCATCCACTCCAATGAGCGGTGCTCCCGGAGCTCCAGAATCAGATGAGCCATTCCCATCTCAGTGAATCCCTTGCTGGACTTGTGAATAGGAGCGTTGTAGTCGTGAATTTCAATGATAGCTGGAATTCCCTTTTTTCTTCGCGGGAGAGATAGGATTCCCTGTATATTTGCATCTCCGTATCCGGTAAAAGAGACCTCATAAATGGCCTCTTTTCCCAGCGATTTTTTTAGCAGCAGACGATGTCTGGGATTGACAGGGATTTTTTTAAGCTCCTGGAGACCCCGGGTCCACAACTCTCCCATTTCACCCGGGGGGTGGATGGGAGGGAATGCCTCCATACAAGCGTCAAAACTGGATTTTTTCAGGGCCATGGATGCGTTCGTACACTGACGCCGGCTCACTTCCCGGAGTAAAGCAAAATCATATTCTTTCTTTGACCTGTGGAGTCCCTTTAATAGTGCCGCCAGTCGGCCGACATTTAAATCAGGTCTATTGCAGCCACCCTTTTCGGGAAACTACATGAACAGAAAAGATGAAAACAGACCCAATTTTTTTCTCCGGCTTTTTTTGCGCAATACACCTCTGCCCATGCTGGTGCGTTATTACCTCTCCTATCAGGGTGGAGAGAGTTTCCAATTTCTGGAAGAACATCGCTTCCCTCAGGGGTTGGTAGAATACCTGAAAAAAGAGGGCATCTTTGACAGAGAAGAGAGCTTCTTTCTGAAGGATCGTAGCAGAATTCGAGCGGGTCTTATAATTGAAAGAAATGGAGCCACTCAGTTCGATCCTTCGGCAGCCAGGCGGATTCGAGAAATGAGACAATCTATGACCAGGTGGTTGGATGCAGCAGGAAAACGGCAGAGAGAGTATCGTATCATTGAGTTTAGCGAAACTAACCTGGCCCGGGATCTCTTTGCCTCCGCTCTCCCCTATTTACTGATACTCTGGTCCGCAGAGCGCTCCACACTGGAAAGGGTGCTGGGTGGAGAGAGTCATGAAATGATTCCGGATATTGTGGAGGAGATGGACGACGGCCAGGCCGTAGCAGGTGAGCAAACTATGAGCGAGGGCGATGAGTTTCGCCTGAGAGGCGAAAACGGGGGCGTGCAAGAGAGGCTTCCATCGCTGGAGTGGGAGAGGTGGAATGATATTCACTACAGGGTGGCGGGAGAGAACCGGGGCATCATTCATCGCAAACTATACATTGTAAAGAGTGAGAGAAAAATGAAGATTGCACTCTTGAGCTCTCATGAGGAATTACCGGAGCACTACGTTCTCACATTTTTTGATCTGATTCGATCGTCCATGGATTGCGTGGCTGTACACCTGGATATTTTGCAAAATTCTCCTCTTCCCGATGATATATTCAGCTTTTCCTGCGAAATGGCCTCGG
>JBNLFC010000054.1:0-232 GCA_050305335.1 Leptospirales bacterium | reverse complement strand
CCTATGGCATTTTTCCTTTGCTGTGGCGAAGCGCCTCCCGTCGCCTTGTGGACTTCCCGGTTACGGTCTCCTCCGGACCTGGAGCCCCTTCTTCTGGCCCTTTCACCGGGACAGTCGGTATTTTTCATCGGCGCAAAAATCGAAGCACCCACGTAGTGCGAGGGAAATTGAAGAAAGGGGATATGCTCTTATTGCTGCTGCAGAACCCGGACGCCAGAGGGAGAGAGGATCT